>RECI01000249.1 GCA_007694095.1 Balneolaceae bacterium
TGCGCCAGCATGGGCAGATGTACAAACTCCTCCACAAAAAGCATATCCGGAACCGGAGTGATGATTTCCGGAATGCCGTCAAGAAAAAACAGATACTGTCCCTGGTTTTCCAGAACAGTGATGTTGCTGTATGGTGAGTTTTGATAATGGACAACGTTATGATCTCTCCACTGAAGTTCTATAGATTTCTGATGGATGCGGTCAGCCTGTCCGGTTAACAGTCCGATGCCGGTAACTGCGGCCAGGATGCCGGTTAACAGTCGTGTTGTCAGGCTTCCCGAATCCTTTCGCCTTGTTTCCGCTTCCACTGTAGATCCTTCATGCTGGTGGTTCGGTACAGTCATCCGGCGGGAAGCGGGGCCAAGCAGCCACAGACATATGATCATATTGATAAATGCCACACCAATTACAACTTCAAAACTGTTCAAAAGTGGGATAAACACAAATGTGCAGATCACTCCTCCGGCAACGGTGCCCACAGTTTCATCAACATACACCCGGCCGGCAACAGCAGCATCGGCTTCGGGTTTTCCATACTGTGCATAGATGCGGCAGCTAAACGTGAATAATGCTCCGTGCAGAATACTCACCGGCAGCAAGACCAATAGTGAAGAGTAAAACATCGGCATCAACCCAATATGCTCCCCGATGGAAACTCCAAGAGACAATTTTATGAGACGAGTTGCAAAAACTGCGGCAATCAGGGCAATTGAAAACAGAATGGTTGTCAGAACAAAGAGTTCTATCTTTTTTTCTGTCTGGTCGATCATCCGTCCCGGCCAGAAACAACCCACTGCCTCGAGCAACAGCCAGTTGGCCAGAATTATGCCAATGCTCAGTTCATTGCCCGAAAAAACAATGAGCAGTTCCCTGAGCAGGAAGATTTCTGCAATCAACCCGCTGAAGCCCATCACGATAACGGCTATGCGTACACGTTGGTTCATTACAATTAAATTACCGGTTTTTTATGCATTTAAAATGAAAAACAGACGGGTTCAGGACGTACCCTTGTGAATAGAGACATGATTTGAGTGGGTGAATGATTTTTGAAAACCATTTTTCTGATCTCCCCAAAACGATGTATAACGAAACTTCCAGTAGATACGCTGTTTTGGATGCTCTGTAGTTTGAGATAATACTAGGAATACCGGCTAAAATTTTTAGAATTTAGCAGATCTCTCATCAGATTAATCTTTCTTATTGTTTAACATAATCAATATGATAGGTGCAGTTTGTTGGGGTGTATAAAATGTCAGAAATAATTTTTCGATTACTTACTTTTAATCATACAGTTTTTAAATACCCATAATAAAACAACTTAAAAACAGATGAACCGATCAATCCAATTGGTATTACTGATTACCTTTTTTTTATTCGAATCGACATTTGTATTTGCCAATCATTCAATGCTTGATTGCCAGGCAACTGACATAAATCAACAGGACCAGAAGCGCATTCAACCCTATTCCGGAAATCCCACCTATTGGCAGTATAACGGCAATCCAATTCTATTGATTAGCGGCAGCAGTAATGACAATATGTTTCAGCATCAATACGATGAACTGATTTATGAACTTGACAAACTGATTGAATATGGGGGGAATTATCTGCGAAATACCATGTCGAACCGGGATCCGGGGAACATTCAGGCATTCTACTTTGATGAAGAGCAGGGGGCGTACGATCTTGGCAGATGGAATGATGATTACTGGAAAATGTTTGATCGATATCTGCAGGCTACACATGAGCGTGGAATCATTGTTCAGATAGAAATTTGGGCTACCTATGATTTTTATACCCGCGCTGAATACTTTCGCGATGGCCTTACTACATGGCAGCGAAATCCGTTTAATCCCCGAAATAATATCAACTACGAGGAAGGGCGTGACTCTGGCCTGGTTTCCGACTTTCAGTCGGATCACGATTACCTGGTGAATCCGTTTTTTTACACCGTACTGCCTCTTTCAGAACCGTTTGATTTTTCCATCCAGCCAACGCTTCTCTATTATCAGCAGCGATTTGTCAGAAAAGTGATGGAAACCAGCCTCCCCTACAATCATGTTCTTTATGTGATCGATAATGAGACCAATACCGACCCAAAATGGCCGAGATACTGGTCGCAGTTTATCAATAAAATAGCTGCCGATCATAATCGTCAGATCGAAGTAACGGAGATGTGGGATACTTTTGATCCCACGGATGGTAATGTTGAGGGAGCAGCCCGCCAGCCTTACGATTCGCATTTTTTCAGCAAGAGGGCAAGTGTATCAATTACGCTATACGATACCGATAATTACACCTATCTCGATATATCCAACCATAATTTTCAAACCGGAGAAACGCACTACAAAACGGGGCTTTATATATGGAATGAAATTCAGCGATCCAGAATATTGCGGCCTACCAACAACACCAAAATTTACGGTGCGGGAGATGAATGGTCATGGACCGGCGATAGACAGGAGGCAGGAGAGCGGTTTTGGCGTAATATTTTTGCCGGACACGCATCTGCCCGTTTTCATCGCCAGCCATACGGAGAAGGGAATAACGAATATGCTTTAAGGCATGTAAAAAGTATGAGTATTTTGATGAATGAACTGGTTGATCACTTTACAAAACTACGTCCGGATAATAGCCTGTTGCATAACCGGCAGGAAAATGAAGCCTATGTTTTGGCTGATGATGGGAATATATATGTCGTTGCCTTTATGAATGGCGGTAATGTATCTCTCGATATTTCAAAAATAGATGCTGAAGAGGCTTCTTTGATCTGGCTCAATGTTCTGGAAAATGAGTGGACTTCGCAGATTGCAGAGCTCAATCCTGAAACAGGATTGAAACTGCAAACACCCGAAGAGTCCGGATTTTGGGTGGCTGTGGTCAAGCAATAGCAGTACATGGGAATGAAATAAAGAATGTTTGGAAATAAGAAAACAGATATGGTTAAAATTTTGTTATATGTGACATTAACTCTGTTTTTATCTGTTCAAATATCATCGGCTCAAAACAAACAGGTTATAAATTCCAGTCTGCTGAACGATTACTGGGAAGCTCACTGGATTTCACATCCGGATGAGTCCGCTTTCGACTACGGAGTTTTCCATTTCAGAAAAATATTCAACCTGAGTGATGTCCCCGAATCGTTCTTGGTTCATGCATCCGGAGATAACCGGTATGAATTATTTATAAATGGTCAAAAAGTATCCGATGGCCCTGCTTCGAATGATCTTTTTTCCTGGAGTTTTGAAACAGCAGATCTGGCCCCTAACCTGAATAGCGGAAAGAACATAATTGCTGCAAAAGTTTGGAATGGCGGTGAATACCGGCCCATGGCCTGGATGACCCATAGAACGGCATTTATTCTGCAGGGGAATTCGGAGTCAGAGCATATCATTAATACAGATAATTCCTGGGAGGTACTGAAAAACAGAAGCTACTCACCCATTACGTACGAACAAAATGATCCCGTTTTGCTTTGGGAATATTACGTAGCCGGCCCTGCCGACAGCCTTGATGCTGCAAAATACCCCTGGGGGTGGAAAACCGGAGATGATCAATCGGCAGGCTGGACAGTATCAAATCAAATTGTACGGGGTGCACCATTCGGCCGTGAGAGCCATCAGCGTTGGCATTTGGTACCGCGGCAGATACCAATGCTGCAAGAAATACCTCTGAATTTCAAACGTATTGCAAGAACGGAAGGTCTCTCTGTATCGGATGATTTTTTGCGAGATGGCAGCACAATCATACCTCCTCATTCAAAATCTGCACTGCTTATTGATTTGGGCAAATTAACCACAGGATACCCTTGGTTAACAGTGAGCGGCGGTGCTGAAAGTTCCATAAAACTCCACTACGGAGAAGCCCTCTACTCAATCAGCGATATGAAAGAGCTCCGGAAGGTAAAAAAGCACAGGGAGAAAATAGAGGGACAGGGTATTCTTGGTATCTATGATATGTTTATGCCAGACGGAGGTGAGAAGAGAACATTCCAGCCGCTGAACCCGCGTACATTCCGCTGGATTGAACTAACCATCGAAACCGCAGATGAGGCGTTAACAATAGAAGATTTTTCGGCTGTTGAAGTTAAGTATCCGTCGAATCTGCAAGCGGAGTTTAGCAGCAGTAATTCACGTTTAAACGAAATTTGGGATGCCGGATGGCGCACCCAGGAACTTTCGGTTCAGGAAACATTTGTCAGCGATTTATACTGGGAACGGATGCAGTACATTGGCGATACCAAAATACAGGCCATATTATGGATGTATATGACTTCCGATGACCGGCCCGTTCGCCTGGCACTTGAACAGTTTGATCGATCAAGGGCTTATTTTGGCCTTACCGAAAGCCGATTTCCTTCCTGGCTGGAGCAATATATTCCGCTCTATTCACTTGTTTGGATCACGATGGTGCACGATTACTGGATGCATCGCACTGACGACAATTTTATCCGGCAATTCTTACCGGGCATTCAACAGGTTCTTGGCTGGTTTGATCAGAAACTGAATGAAGATGGTTTATTGGAGCCTTTGCCCCTTTTTGATTATGTTGATGCGGGATATTCAGAACAGCGCAATAAAATTGCCGCAGATCCCGATAACAGAAGTTCGGCTGTGCACAGCCTGTTTTACGCATGGACACTCGATCAGGCCGCAGATCTCTTTGGATATTTTGGTGATGACGGCGAGGAAAAAAAATACCGGAACCAGGCTGAAAGCTTGAAAACCAATATTTACGAATGCTGTTTCGATACAGTAAGCGGACTTTTTGCAGATTCGCCTGCAAAAGAATTCTTCAGCAAACAAACCAATATTATGGCTGTTCTCACCGATGCTGTCCCACCTGATCATCAAGCCGGCCTATTGGAGCGAATGTTTGATAAACCGGATATTTTTTCGGTTGAGATGTACTTTGAATACTATTTGGGTCGCGCTTTGAACAAGGCAGGCTTGGGAGATGTGTATCTGACCCGCCTTCATCCCTGGACCGATATGCTGGATGCAGGAATGGGTACGTTCGGAGAGGTGAAAGTTAATCCGAGATCGGAGTGCCATGCATGGAGCGCAAGCCCGAATTACGAATTTTTGGCAACGGTGGCCGGGATTGAACCGACCTCACCCGGTTTTGGATCCGTTCGGATCAGTCCGGATTTGGGAGATCTTACAGACCTGCAGGCTACAGTTCCCCATCCACTTGGCGACATTACTGTAAGCTATAAATTTAACGAACAGAACCGCCTGGAAGCGGAAATCACGCTGCCGGATGGGTTATTCGGACAATTTGAGTGGAATGGCGAAGTGAGAGAGCTGGAAAGCGGTTATCAGATATTTCATTTAAACTGATATATAACAACATATTTAAGATATGATCTGTCGATTATTACTTTTTTCCTCTCTGTTATTATTTGTCTCATGCCAGAGTAACAAAATGGCTAGCAAGGAAGAACCTGTAAAAATTATTCTGGATACCGATATGGGTTCCGATGCTGATGATGCCGGTGCATTGGCATTGCTGCATTTTTATGCCGATATGGGAAAAGCTGAAATCCTGGGTGTGATTTACAGTTCAGGGAAAGTGCCCTATGGCGCTGCCATTAGCCAGGCGATTAACATCTACTACGGACGGTCGGGTATTCCTGTGGGTGCCGATCATGAAGGAGTGTTTGGCGATCCGGTTGATAAAATGAGCGCCGGGAAGCTGGCCAGGGATACAACCGCATTTCGTAATACCATCGTACATAATCGCGATACCGAAGAGCAGACTGAGCTCAACCGCAGGCTTTTGGCCAATAGTGAAGATAAGAGCGTAACGTATTTAACCATCGGGCATACCCGGGGGCTATACAAATTACTGACCTCCGATCCCGACGAGATTTCTCCACTCAGCGGTATGGAGCTGGTTCAGCAGAAAGTAGAACGTTGGATTGCCCTTGGAGCACTTGGTGCGCATAACGAAGGTGGATATTTTGTCCGTGATTGGAATTTCTTTTTTAATGATACCCAGCCGTATACAAAGTACCTGGTTGAAAATTTTCCGTCAGATGCGGTATTTGTGGATGCCGGACACGAAATTATGACCGGAAAATCACTCAAGGGTACTCCAAGGGGCAATATTGTGAGAACAGCATATCGCGACTGGCTCTGGTGGAACAACGAAAGAACACTTGATGATCAAAGGCCAAGCTGGGATTTGGTGGCTGTGCACTATGCCGTACACGGTCCGGGTGAGTGGCTGGTATATGCACCACAAGGCTGGCTGGAGTACGACCTTGAAGAGGGCAGCCGCTGGAATCTGGGAGATTCCGATCGATCTCACAGTTATTTGATGGAGAAAGAGGGAATCAGGCAAGAGTTTGCAGATTATCTGAATGAAATGATCGGCCGAACACCAAAAAAGTACGATCCTGAGTTATGGAATTAAATTTCCTGAATTCGGGATAAGAATGAATTTCTTTCGTCATCTCCAAACGTAAGCAGGGGATCTTTTGAAACTGTTTCATATCCGGTTTGATATAATTCCCATATAATACCTAACCCGGATAAACCGGAATTTCTAAAACACAACTTCCAAAATGTTGTTATCATATTTTATCTGACAAAATGTTGTTATCATATTTTATCTGACTTTTTTGGGACATCGAGGCCTAAATTATGGCTGGAAAATGTTTGGAATTTGGCGCTTGGATTTTAAATTTTTTGTCATTTTTGCACAGAATTAAAATTAAATACACTAACACGAGTTACATTACTTAGGGTGTATTTCCCGATAGGTTGTACTGGACGTCTCTGATACAAAAGTTTTAAGCAGCTTTATTGCTTCTGATACATGGTTGTAAACACTCTGACGTTTTATTTCCAATAATCTGGCAATTTCAGAGTTTGACAGACCTTCTGAATACTTAAGCCTGATAATTTCTTTCTGTCGATTAGTGAGATTATGCATTGCATCATGTAATTCTCGGCGAAATTCAATGTCGTACTCTTTGAGGATGATACAAGTTTCTATATTGGGAGTCTCTTCAATTAATTCTTCCATATAAAGTGAATTTCTTGTCTTGTTATTCTTCACTTTTCTTAGGTTATATAATACCAATCGCCTCATAGATACATAAAGATAGGATGATACGGATTGTGCATCACTTACGTTTCTGCGATACTCCCATATTGTAAGAAAAAGCTCCTGTATACAGTCTTCTATAAACTCTCCCCTGGGAATGATTTTATATCCAAAGCTGAATAATCTTGAATAAAATCGGTTGAACAAAATTGAAAGACAGTCTTTATCTCCATTCCTAATTCTGTTCCAGAGTTGTCGGTCATTCAACTTTTTGAACTTATGTTTGTGAACCATATGAAGCGCTATTTGAAAGTGGTATACATGAGTGAACAAACAATTCGGTAATTGTTCTGAGAATTAATGAACATATGATCATTAATGATCATATGTTCCGCGAATAATCTAAAACATAATTTGCTCTTGTCAAAAAATATTTTTGCTCACTTAAGGTGGTTGGAATTTAAAGGGAATGGAGTTTGCCCTATGATTATCATTTTTATTCCGGCTGAATAGTATAAGTAGTATAAATAATTCTCTGACTCTCAGATAAATGTCTATTCAATACAGTAGATTCACTATGATGGACTCATTAAATTAATTTATTACAGATGATTCTTAAAAATTGAGTAGAGTTCTTTCTCTATATTCTCTTTTATATGTAGGTGCTAAAATTCTGAGTAGTCAATAAAAACAGTTTCAACATATTAAACGATGAGCCAAAGTCTTACTTCACGCCTCGATGCCCGTCTGAAAAATATAGACGAATACGAACGAGAGCCGGTTCCAAAAGAAAAGCAAAAAGGCTGGCGCGGCTTTTTGGGTATGTATGCCGGGGAGCATACCGCGGGTACGGAATTTGTGATCGGCGCACTGTTTGTAGCTCACGGTGTTTCGGCGGTGGATTTGGTGCTGGGACTACTTTTAGGTAACCTGCTGGCGGTATTCAGTTGGGCTTTTTTATGTGCCCCGGTCGCTGTCAAATCCCGGTTAACACTCTACTGGCAGCTACGCAAGATTTGCGGCGACAGGCTGGCACTCATTTACAACATTGTGAATGCTGTTATGTTCTGCTTCCTTGCCGGGGCCATGATTACCGTGGCAGCTACGGCCGTAGGCCTCCCGTTCAATATTCCGATGCCGGGCCTGGACGACTGGTTTCCAACAAGTGTTGGCTGGATTATCACTGTATTCCTGGTTGGAAGTGTAATTACGGTAGTTGCTATTGCCGGGTATGAATATGTGGCACGATTTGCCAATATCAGTTTTCCATGGATGTTCCTGGTATTTATGGCAGCAGCCATTGCCGTTCTGCCCTCATTGGGAGTGCATACAGCATCCGACTTCTGGCCAGTGGCTAAAGAAAGAATCTGGACCGGAGTTCCCATAGATGGGCTCACACAATTCACATTCTGGCATGTCACATTCTTTGCCTGGTTCGCCAACATGGCGATGCACATTGGCATGTCGGATATGTCGATTCTTAGATATGCTGAAAACTGGAAAATGGGATTCTCATCTGCTGCGGGGATGTTCTTCGGACATTTCCTGGCATGGATCGCATCCGGAATCCTTATGGCCGCTGCAGCCGGTGCCGTTGCACCAGGCGTCATTGCCTTTAACAGCGCCGGGATTGCCGGGGCCATTTGCGTTGTAATTGCAGGGTGGACTACCGCCAATCCAACCATCTATCGTGCCGGGCTGGCTTTTCAGGCTGTTACACCCAACTGGAAACGGTGGAAAGTAACCTTGTTCACCGGCCTTCTTACAACCGTAATCGCCTGCTTCCCCGCATTGGTGATGAACCTTTTAGATTTTGTGGCATTGTATGGATTAGTGCTGATGCCTATGGGCGCAGTGGTATTTCTTGATGTGATGTTTTTTGATAAAATGAAATTGATGAAAAACTATGCGCAAGAAACAGGTTCCCGGTTCAACTGGGCTGCCGGGCTCACATGGTTCCTCACATTAACTTTATGTTTGGTCATTAATTTATATGCCGGAATAGAGATTTTCTTCCTCGGGCTGCCGGGATGGTTTATTGCGGTGCTTCTATATATCAGCCTCAGTATTTTTTTTCAGAGAAAAGTAAAACAGACCTAATTTTTAATAAGAAATCATGCAAGATAACAGCGAACGAAATTTTTTAGATGTAATAAAAGAAGGAACACAAACAGAAAGTACCGTATCCGAATATTTTCGACAGGTTGAAAACAAATGGGACGATAACATCGCAGATCAGCTCAGCCTGGTAAACAGGCTGGTATACCGGTCGAACCTACTGGGCAGCGATTCCTACATAAACAACACCGGTGGCGGAAACACGTCCAGTAAGCTGGTTGAGAAAGATCCGATATCAGGCGAAGATGTAACTGTGCTATGGGTAAAAGGATCCGGTGGGGATCTGAGAACTTCGAAAAAAGGTAATTTTGCATCACTCTACCAGGACAAACTGATCTCACTTCAGGATATTTATCACTCATTTGAAAATAAAGGCCTCAAATCCCCTGCCGAAGACTCGATGGTGCAAATGTATCCTCATTGTACATACAACCTTAATCCACGGGCACCTTCGATCGATACACCGCTGCATAGTTTTATTCCATACAAATTTGTGGATCATACACACCCGGTTCCTGTGATTGCTATTGCAACGGCAGATAACGGGCCAGAAATCATGCAAAAAATTTACGGCGATGATGTTGCATGGGTAGACTGGATGCGTCCTGGTTTTGAACTCGGATTAAAGCTCCGGGAAACGATTAAAGAAAATCCCGGAATAAAAGGGATAATCCTTGGCGGGCACGGGCTGATCAACTGGGCTGATGATGATAAAGAGTGTTACGATATCAGCCTTGAGCTAATTAACCGTGCAGCTGCTTATTTGAATAAACATGAAAAGGGAGAACAATCATTTGGAGGAGAAAAAGTCCAATCCCTCACTGAAGGAGAACGGCGGGCAGTTTTGGCCGGTATCCTCTCTTTCATCCGCGGCCATGTGAGCGGGGAAACCCGGTTTATCGGAACCGTTCAGGATGATGATGTAACGCTGCAATTTATTAATTCGAACGATGCAGCCCGCCTTGCGGAGCTTGGAACATCCTGCCCCGATCATTTTCTGAGAACAAAAATCAAACCCCTTTATGTTGACTGGAATCCTCAAAAAGAAACCCCTAAAGAACTCCGTAACAAGATTATCTTCGGGCTGAATCAATACAGAAATGATTACGCTGATTACTATAAGAATCACAGCCTCAAGGATTCTCCGGCCATGCGCGACCCGAACCCAACGGTAGTTCTTATTCCGGGACTGGGTATGATTGCATGGGGCAAGAATAAAAGTGAATCACGTGTAACGGCCGAATTTTATAATGCTGCGATAGGTGTTATGCGCGGGGCGGAGACTGTGGGATCTTACACCGCTCTTCCCAAGCAGGAAGCGTACGATATTGAATACTGGGCACTCGAAGAAGCCAAACTGAAACGGATGCCGCCGGAAAGTGAAATGTCACGAAAAATCGTTGCTGTGATTGGTGCCGGTAGTGGCATCGGCAAGGCACTGGTATCAAGACTGCTCAAAGAGGGGGCTACGGTTGCGGCTCTCGACCTGAATGGGGAACATGCCAAAGAAACGGCTGATTCCATTCTTTCCAGGATTGGAATGGGAATCGGTGTGGCCGGATCAGGCATCAGCGGTTCGGGCGATATAATCGGGCTTGAATGCAATATCACTAATCGGGATTCGGTGCGTGAAGTCTTCAAAAGTATTCTGCTCGCTTACGGCGGACTCGATCACGTTGCCATAACCGCCGGGTTTTATCCAACTCCCGATGAAAACGGAAATTTTCCTGATGAAGCCTGGGACAAAACGTTTGCCGTTAACGTAAAAGGTAATTTTATTGTGGCTGATGAAGCTTCCAAAATCTGGAAAGACCAGGGCTTGGATGGAGGTTTGGTTATAACCACGAGCGTGAACGCAATAGTGCCAAAAACCGGAAGTTTTGCATATGATACAAGCAAAACGGCGGCTAATCACCTGGTCAGGGAGCTGGCCATAGAACTGGCTCCGAACATCCGTGTAAACGGAGTGGCGCCTGCCACCCTGGTAGAAGGCAGCAGCATGTTTCCGCGCGAGAGGGTAATGGCATCGCTGAGCAAGTATGGGATTGAATACAGTAAAGATGAAAATACGGATGACCTTCGCGACCGGCTGGCTGAATTCTATGCCAACAGAACACTTACAAAAAAACCAATTACACTCGACCAGCAAACCGAAGCAATATACCTGCTGCTGAGTTCACGATTCGAAAACACCACCGGCCACATCATACCGGTTGACGGTGGCCTAACTGATGCATTTATGAGGTAACCATTCATCGTCTGACGGCTGCTGTTGCCGTCTGACGAATCGATTCACCCGACCTTCGTCTGCCGGCTG
>RECI01000273.1 GCA_007694095.1 Balneolaceae bacterium
TCACTTTTCACTTTTCACTTTTCACTTTTCACTTTTCACTTTTCACTTTTCACTTAAAATTGAAGTAAAAGCGCTTTATCTAAATAACCTGCTATCACATTGATCACCGGCTGTAAATTCAAATCTATACCACAATCTCCGGCAGCCTTTTTTCAATCATATCGCGCCGGGATTCGAGCCAGGATGGAAGAAATACTTTCTTTCCGAGCTCTTCCTCGCTTTGGGCAGACCGGTAGCCCGGCCCGTCAGTGGCAATTTCGAACAAAACACCTCCGGGTGACTGAAAATATACCGATTTAAAAACATGGCGGTCAATGACCGGTGATGGTGACAGGTATTCCTCAATGATTTGACGGCGCATCATTTCCTGTTCTTCATCATCTTTGGCCCGAAATGCAACATGATGCACGGTTCCGCGGCCTGTGACTCCAGGTTTATGGTCGGTTTTTTCAATGATCACTGAGCCGCCTACGGGTGCCCCGGTACTCCATAGCTCCAGGTTCCCTTCGCTTGCTTTTTTCTGGAATCCTAATACGGAATCAAGTATTTCCCCGGTTCCTTTTGTTTCTGAAAGTTTCAGAGTAGTTCCCCAAAAGCCCCGAATTCCGTGTTCTTCAGGCACCGTGCTATCCTCCCATGCGGGGATAGAATGCACAGCTTCATCAAAAACCAGTTCCAGGTTCAATCGGTCAGGATCCTGAAAACCAATCACCTGTTTACCAAACCTTGTGAAGGGTCCGGTGAAATCAACACCAAGCTGTCCGAAACGCTCAGCCCAGTATAGTAGAGAATTTTCCGGAACAGCAAACGATACAACCGTTGTCTCTCCGGTTCCCGGTTTGCCCTGTACTGCCATCGGCCAGGGGAAAAATGTAATGGAGGAACCTTGCTGAAAAGTTCCGTTTCCAAAAAACAAATGATACGTGGATGGGTCATCCTGATTAACCGTTTTCAGAACCATCCGCAGACCAAGTGCCTTCACGTAGAAATCGGTGGTTCGCTGTCCGTCACCGCCCAATACGGTGATGTGATGGAGTCCTTTATTTGAGTTTTTCATATTGATTCAGAGTTAATTTATTTTGATTGTAATTTAATGTTAAAATATATAACATCAAAATATAAATTTGTTTCTCAGTGTCTCTATCAATTCTGAGATTTTAAATATTCCGAATAAAGCGGTTATGGAGACCTCTCAGTTGAATATACCGATCCCTCGGGGGAATGACATCTCCATGCCCTGAAGGGGCATAACGTGATAAGTCCCGGGTGTAGCGGAGATCCCCCTGCACCGCAGGGTGATGGAGCGCAACCCGGGGCTAATGGAGTTGCAAAAAGATACCCCGAGTGACAAACTGTTGAAAAATGATGGACACTGTCGAGGGGTAAGGCAACCATAGCCGGTTATAACAGGTATAGGTAAAGTGGATCATCCAATTAAATCTGAATGAGTTTGTTCATGCCGGGCCAATCATTGAATAACAGTATACATCAGTATTGATGTTTGCCTGCCGACCAGCCCGATTTTGCCAACAGCACTTCACCCGATTCAGCAGCTCCAGCCTCAATTTCGGTCCCCATCGAATCGTTCCAGCGGTTAAGAAATCCAAACAACGAAACCACTCCAAGAATCTCGACAATTTCTCCTTCAGACCAATATTTGCGGAGCCGTTCAGACACATGATCGTCTACGCTGTTAGGTATTGTGGAACTATGAAATGCAAAGGATAAAGCCGCTTTTTCTTTTTCTGTGAATGCGGAACTGGTTTCAAACTCCCAGATCTGTTCCAACTGATATGCACTTGCCCCATACCTCTCCGCTGCACGTATTGCATGTGCCTGGCAGTACCGGCACCCGGCAGCGTGGCTGCTGATAGTTGCAATCATCCGTTTCAAGCTGCTGGTGACACTCCCCTCATTTCGCATCACAGCTTTGTTCAATTCAATAAAAGCATACGCAATCTGCGGCCGGTGGAACATGGTTTTTACACTGTTCGGACAAAAACCCAGTGTTTCGTTGTAAAACTCGATTAGTTTTTGCAACTCGCTATCGTTGGTATCGGATGAAGGATGGACTAAAGGCCTGTTCATAACAGATATGTTTGAGTTTTGATATAGTGCTTGTTTACAATCAGTATATCACTTAGTAAAATGAATAGACCCAAATAAAGCAATAAGATTTTAAGACTTGGCTTTTTTCATAGTAACCGGTTTATAATTGCCACTGAATAAACGGATTTACACAGAATAATCCTCTGTGAAAATCTGTGCCATCTGTGGCAATTATTCACCCGGAACCGGATCAACGATTGCCCAAAGGGCCAGTTCAATATCAGCCTCTTCAAATTCCGGCTGGAAAGTACCTTCTGCACGTGCCGAATGAATCATAAATGCAGCAGGTGGTGATGCTACCGTGCCATAGCAGTCATGTGCAGGTACACCAGAATGTGTAGCTTCACTGATGTTGCCGGTTACCGTCCAGTTTTCCACTCCGTCAACAATAAATCCGTACTGGAAATAATCGCCGCGAAGAATGTTGTTTTTCACGATTGCCCCTTTCAATGTGAGGCCGAAGTCACGTTCCACACAAACCCAAACACGTACTCCCATACCTATACCGATGCGGATCACATCACCAGCAGCCTCAATGATATTGTCTGAAACGATGGTATCTGTATAATCTCCCTCATACGGACCATAATCCACCATATTTATTCCGCCGAGCATGGGTTGGGTTACCGCACGGATCAGGTTTCCTTCAATCAGCGAACCGGGTGAATCGAAAATTACGATTCCCCCGTCGGTAGTATCCGTGATAGTATTATTTCGTACAATTGAGCTTCTGCACGCAAGCGATATGCCATCCGACCAGGTGCCATCATACCGGCCCGCCGGGCCAATCACATTGTTTTCAACAATAGCGCCGCGACAGGGTGGCTCGGGAGCAGGATGCCCCTGTATAATCTGCAGGGCCGACCAGCTTCTTGGTTCTATAATATCTACGTTCCGGATAATTTGTCCGAATGAAGAACCACCCGCATAAATCAGAGCATCTCCCCCGCCATATCCAAGTTCCGGCCGGTTACCGTCAACAATCACATGGCTCAAAACGGCATTATCAAAATCCCTCATCATAACGGCAGTTGACTCACCGGTTGAAACCAGCCTGAGAACAGCACGGGTACCATCTGTGGGCTTACCCTGTGTATAAATCTCTTGCCCTTTTGCATTAATGGCAATTCTGTTTGATATCTCAAAAACCGCACCGGCACACAGTTCCACTTTTGCTCCCTCCCCTGTTAACAGTGCGTTAATGTCCGCATCTGTCCCCGATTCAAGACATGTCGCAACATCAGGAATTTCTGGTTCCGGATCCGGAATTGGGGGTGGATCATCAGTTACACTATTGGAACAGCTTGCTAAAAAATAGAATCCGGTTATACAGGCGAGGAGAAATAGATAAATTGGCCGTCCCTTCATACAGTTTCGTTTTAAAAAATGAGTGAATAATTAACTATCGTAACGCAAAAAAGTCAATACAGCGGAAATTTTTTTTTAAATGTCTTAAATAATTCCTCAGGTTTTATAGTACTGTAAATCCGGCCGGTTTTTTATTATCATGAATCGCCATTTGTATCACAGACTTTTTGATAACAGCCTGTTTCGACGTAGATTAAAAGTATTGAAATACCATTCACCATGAACAATAAACCTGCACTTAACCCCATAACGTTTGAACAAAGTGCCGGCAGTTACCTGGCCGACACGCAGCTTCGGCGCAACATCGGCCATGCCACACAGACCATCCGTGCCAAACGGGCAACTGCCGTGGGTGAGCTGCCCGACTGGGAAGAACTTCGTGAAGCGGGCCGCCTTACCAAGGAGAGGGTGATGAATAACCTGGATGAATACCTGCTTCAGCTCGAGGAATCGGTTATCAAAGCGGGAGGTCATGTGCACTGGGCGGCAGATGGTGAAGATGCCAACCGAATCATCACCGGGCTGGTGAAGGAGAAAGGCGTGACGGAAGTGGTGAAGGTAAAGTCGATCACCACTGATGAGATCAAACTGAACGATGCTCTCGAAAATGAAGGGATCCATGCACTGGAAACCGACCTCGCCGAGCTCATTGTACAGCTTGCGGGCGACGAGCCGTCTCACATCCTGGTTCCGGCCATTCATAAAAACCGGTCGGAGATCCGCGATCTATTCAAAGAAAAACTAAACATCGAACACCTAAGCGACAAACCGGCCGATCTGGCAGAAGCTGCACGGCTTTACCTCCGCAAAAATTTCCTGAAGGCTAAGGTAGGTATCAGCGGGGCAAATTTTGCCGTTGCCGAAACCGGAACAGTGGTTGTGGTGGAATCGGAGGGAAATGGCCGCATGTGCACCACCCTGCCCGATACGCTCATCACCCTAATGGGAATCGAAAAAATCATCCCAAAATGGCAGGATTTCGAGGTGTTCATGCAGCTTTTACCGCGTTCCTCCACCGCAGAACGGATGAATCCCTACAACAACTTCTGGACCGGCATCAGCGATGGCGATGGTCCGCAGGAATTTCACCTTGTGTTGCTCGATAACGGACGCACAAAGGTTCTGGCCGATGAAACCGGCCGGCAGACATTATTCTGTATCCGCTGCAGTGCCTGCCTGAATGTGTGTCCGGTGTATGAACGGACAGGTGGCCACGCCTACCATTCAGTCTACCCGGGCCCGATCGGTGCCATCCTCACACCGCAGCTTCGCGGGTTTGAAGATCCATCCGCCGCATCCCTTCCTTACGCATCCAGCCTGTGCGGGGCTTGTTACGAGGTTTGCCCGGTAAAAATCAACATCCCGGAGGTGCTTGTTCATCTGCGTGGTAAAGTGGTAGATTATAAAAATGAGAAAGGTGGCATCCGCCATAAAACCGATACTATACATATCGGAATGAAATTTATGGCACGAACATTTCAAAGCCGGAACAGGTATGAAAGGCTTCAAAGAATGGGAAAGATTGGCCAGAAATTGTTTGTGAAGGATGGCGCCATTTCACGCCTTCCCGGTGAATTGGCAAAGTGGACGTCGATCCGTGATATAAAACCGATCCCAAAACAAACGTTCAGGGAATGGTGGGGGGATCGGCAATGAGCGGATCAAAAAACATAATACTGGAACGGATCAGACAGGCATTGAAAAAGGAGGATTCTGGCACCACTGATGATATATTGACATTGCCGGATATTGAACGAAGTTACGAACAGCAAAGCAACCTCTCTGATGAACAAAAACTGCACCTTTTTGCCGAACGGGTGAATGAATACCGGGCAATAACAGAGGTTATTGACGAAGAAGAGATCGGAGAACGAATCCAATCCATTTGTTCGGTATCAGGCATAAAATCATTGGCTGTTCCAGGGGGAATAGAGGAAAAATGGGTGAGTGCACTGGATTCAGGAGTGAGGCTGTTGCGGGATGAGCCGGAACCGTTAACCAAAGAAGAGCTGAACAACGCTGCTGCCGTATTAACCGGTGCATTTCTCGGTGTGGCTCAAACCGGAACCATTATCCTGAACGGGGGCCCCGGCCAGGGCAGAAGGATTCTCACACTCTTGCCCGATTTTCATATCTGTGTGATCAGGCAGGAACAGATTACCGGAATACTGCCTGAAGCCATTATTCAACTGGACATGGCTGTCAAAGAATCGGGCAAACCTGTAACCATGATTTCCGGTCCATCGGCCACATCCGACATTGAACTGAACCGGGTAGAAGGGGTTCACGGCCCGCGTCGGTTACATGTATTGGTGATAAAACAGAAATCGTAATGTAATTAATCGTAAGAGTTAAGTTAAATAAACTATAGAAAGAAAGGGGATGAATAGAACTAATGTTGTGTCAACAATAAAGTAACGGGTAAGTCATCCTCATGGGGACAGGCAAATGAGTCATTCCGGAATCATCCCAATCTTACTAAATAGATCATTTTTCGAAAAACTCGTCAGATGACAATACGACATTTTCTTCCATGACACGATAATCAATTCATAAATCATCAATTTATATGAAGAAAAAATTCAACTATGGCATACTATCAGCTTTATTTCTGATTTTCATATCGGGAGCCGATGCACACATTTTATTAGTACAACCAACTCCTGATCAAGACATCAACAATGTTGATGTAGTTGTAGTGGGGGGCACACCGGCCGGTATTATGGCAGCCATTGCTGCTGACAGGGAAGGTAAAAGCGTTCTTATTCTTGAACGGACCGATCACATTGGGGGACTGCCGGCCAACGGATTGGGAGCAACCGATTTGGCAACCAGGGGGGCCACAGGCGGTTTGTTTGCCAAATTTATTCAACGGATACGTAATCACTACACAGCCACATACGGTGAGAATTCACAGCAAGTGATCGACAGCTCTGACGGATATCATTTTGAGCCATCCGTTGCGGAAATGGTCTTTGAACAAATGTTATCGGAACATGCAGCGATCACGGTGCTCAGGATGAGGCAGTTTGATGCAGAACCGCGCTACGTTTCCCGGACAGGTGATGTAATCCATTCAATAACGGTTCTGAACAGAATCACAAATGAGCGTGAAATTTATCGCGGCAAAATTTTTATTGATGCCACGTATGAGGGAGATTTGGCAGCTGCATCAGGTGTTCCGTATCGAGTAGGGCGGGAAGGCGCCGATGAATTTGGTGAACCTTTTGCCGGCAGGCTGTATAAACATTGGGCAGGGCCGATAAGTGATAACTCGACCGGACTGGGAGACAATGCAGTGCAGGCATATAACTATCGTTTACCACTTACAGATCACGCTGAAAATATGGTTCCGTTTACCAAACCCGACAACTATAACAGGAATGAATATCTCTCACTTATCGATGATGTACTATCCGGCCGCCATACCGGTGTTGAAATGATCTATGTTACAGATGAAGACCGGATTGAGAATGAAAGGAGAAAAGAACAGGGACTGCCGCCGCATATTCCCGGCGGACATGATCAGCTTAACGGGATTGGAAGGTTAACCAACCAGGTTGCCGTACCCAACGGTAAAACGGATTCAAACAATCAGCACCTGGCATTTATCTCAACCAATTTGCCCGAGGAGAATTGGCCATGGCCAACATCAGACTGGGATTGGCGCGACAAGTATGCCGAACGGTTAAAAAATTATATAACCGGTTTATTCTGGTTTGCGCAGAACGACCCCGAACTGCCGGAATGGTTTAAAGAGAATACACGGCCATGGGGGTTATCCAAAGATGAATACCAGGATAACGACCATTTTCCACGACAGGTTTATGTAAGGGAAGGGAGAAGAATAAAAGGGATGCATTTTTTTACAGCCCATGATGCAATTCCGGTTCAACAAGGGCTGAGGCCGCCTGTTTACGATTCGAGCATTACTGCCAGCCATTATGCATTGGATTCTCACTCCACCAGAAAGCGGGAAGAAGGGCAAATACACCTCGAGGGTTTTTTCAGTTCCGGCACAAATATTGAATATCACCGTTACCACGGCAACCTCGGCACCCGGCCTTATACTGTCCCTTATGGCGTAATAGTGCCGCAAAATGTAAGTAACCTTCTTGTCCCTGTTGCTGTGTCCGGTACACACGTTGGCTTCTCTACACTCAGGATGGAACCATGCTGGATGGCTTTGGGTGAAGCGGCAGGAGTTGCAGCTTTGATAAGCATCGACGACAAGGTCCCGGTTCAGCATGTTTCGATTTCACGTATGCAGCGTAACCTTTTACAAAACGGAGCTGTTTTGATCTATTTTACCGACACGGGCCCGGATCATGAAAATTTTAAAGCCTTAAGTTATTTCGGTGTCAGAGGATTTATTCCGGAATGGGAAGCAAGGCCCGATCAACCGGTATCAGTACAACAGGCTGAAACCTGGATACAACAATCAGGCGTATTTGATAAAATAGAATATGATGCCGGAATAACAACCCGTGGTCAGCTGCTTCAGTTGCTCTACAACGCAAAGCATGATTAACCTTGTATTAATTTTAAAAATTGTATTCAAATGTCACCTCATCCAAATTGCCACAGAATTTTTATAGCTCTTATCATAACCACAGCCTGCCTGTTTCAATTCTCCTGCAGCGATTCTGCTTCTGATGAGCGTATTCCAATTCGTATATCGGAAATAAATCCATTTTATTGGGAATATAACGGCGAGCCGGTATTGCTGGTAGGCGGTTCTAAAGAAGACAACCTGTTCAATCATCCTGATGGGCTCGAAGAACATCTCGAACTGCTGAAAGTAAATGGAGGCAATTACATTCGCAATACAATGAGCAGCAGAAACCCGGGCAATCCCTGGCCTTTTAAACGCCTGGATAACGGCCTGTACGACCTTGAACAATGGGATGAAGAGTACTGGTTTCGATTCGAAAACCTGGTAACCATGAGTGCTGAGCGGGATATCATCATCCAAATTGAAGTGTGGGATCCATGGGACTATTTCCAGTCGGAGAAAGCACTTGGTCACGGCGATAATGTGGGCTGGGAAAGCAATCCATATAACCCGTTGCTGAATATAAACTATTCTGCAGAAGAGACCGGGCTCGCCACGGAGATTACAACCTACCCGGCCGGAACTCCCTCCAGTCATCTCTTTTTTCATACCATTCCTGAACTGCAGGATATCCCTGTTGTACGCAAATACCAGGAACGGTTCGTAGAAAAGATGTTGTCCATTACTCTTCGTCATCCAAACGTGATTTACTGTATGAACAACGAAACAGGCGAACACCCGGAATGGGGTCAATACTGGGCACGTTTCATCCGGGAGAAAGCAAGAGAATCAGGCAGGGATGTATTTCTTGCCGACATGAGATATAGTACCAACCTGCAAACCGAAGATCACCGCAGACTTCTGCATGACAGGGAAAACTTTGATTTTTTTGAGGTTTCTCAAAATAATAATAATGTGAATGACCAGGTTCATTACGACCGCCTGATGGAAATCCGTTCGCTCATTCTGGAGGCTCCGAAGCCCCTGAACAATGTAAAAATTTATGGCGGTGAACCAGCATGGACAACCAGTGCTGAAGAAGGGACACGAAGATTTTGGAGAAATGTTTTTGGTGGTGCAGCGAGCGTGCGCTTTCACCGGGAGGGTCCTTCTCGTCACTATTTTGGGATTGGTCTCAGTGAATTGGCTAAATATAATGGAATCGGAATGGCAGCATTCCGAAGCTGTAAATGGCGATGAAATTATGACACTTTCACCACCATCCGGCGGCCAGTGGGTGGCTGTTATTTTGCCGGCTTAATGATCCGTGTTTTCGCTTAACAATTTTTTAATCCACTCTATCAAATCGTATTTTTAAAGAATATACCAATCAAAGAAAATTAACCTGACAGAAGTAGTGAATGAAATAAATATCGCCGTGATACCAGTGGCCGGAATGGGGACCCGTTTGCTGCCGGCCACAAAATCACAACCAAAAGAAATGTTGCCCGTTGGCAGAAAACCAGTAGTACAGTATGTGGTTGAAGAGTTGAACCGGGTTGGTGTAAACCGGCTGCTGTTCATAACCGGATCGGGCAAACATTCCATCGAAAACCATTTCGACCTTGTACCTGAGCTAACACAATCACTTCGCGAGGACGGCAAAGAAGACCTTCTTGCGGAACTCTCGTTTATACGCGCTCCCATGCAGTATTTTTATACACGCCAGCGTCAGCTCCTGGGCCTCGGCCATGCTGTGCTTTGCGCTGAAACGTTTGTAGGAAGACAGCCCTTTGTTGTGGCTCTCGGCGATTCCATCATCGGGCTGAATGCCAAAAGCCGCATTGTAGAACGTATGAAAAAATGTTTCACAGAAAATAAAGCCGATGCCGTAATTGCCTTCGAAGAAGTTCCGCCTGAGGATGTTTTTAAATACGGAATCGCCAGCCCAAAAAGTTCAGGAGATCAATTTGAAATCGAAGACCTGGTAGAAAAGCCGGGTGTGGGCGAATCACCCAGTAACCTTGCCATTGCTGCACGTTATATTCTCTCACCCGATATTTTTGATGCCCTCAAAAAAACGAAACCCGGTGTGGGTGATGAAATCCAGCTTACGGATGCGATTCGTATGTTACTGAAAGATGGAGGCAGAGTATTTGGTGTAAAGCTGAACGGGTCGGAACAACGGTACGATATCGGCAACTTTGGTTCCTACTTTAAGGCCTTTGCTGAATTTGCACTTGCCGACGAAAAGTTTGGGGATGAACTTCGAACCCATTTAAAATCGATTCTCTAATGCTGATTATCCGGAAAAAAGCACACGCCAGGGCCGGATTTCTTGGAAACCCGAGCGATGGTTACAATGGAAAAACCATCTCATTTATCATAAAAAACTTTGCAGCGGAGGTGGTTTTATATGAATGGGATACGGTTGACATTGTGCTTGCAGAACAGGACCGGGGCCGGTTCCGATCGGTTTTTGACCTGGCAAATGATGTAAAACTGCATGGCTATTACGGTGGCATCAGGCTCATTAAAGCCACCATCAAACGGTTTGTTGAATATTGTGAGGCGCATAACCTGAATCTCCACTCTCAGAACTTTTCCATTCGCTACAGTTCCGACATTCCCCGTCAGGTGGGACTTGCAGGTTCAAGTTCGATCATTGTGGCAACCCTTCGCTGCTTGATGGAGTTCTATGAAATTGATATTCCGGCTGAAGTTCAACCGTCTTTTGTACTATCTGTGGAACAGGAAGAACTTGGAATTTCAGCAGGACTTCAAGACCGTGTGATCCAGGTATATGAAGGGCTTGTGTACATGGATTTCGATAAAACCGCTGAGAAAAATATTCACGGTTATCCCTGCTACCACTACGAAAGGCTTGATGCCGGCTTGCTTCCCAACGTTTACATCGCCTACCATCATGGCCTGAGTGAACCAACCGAGATATATCACAATGACATCAGGGGCCGTTTCCTGCGCGGGGAGCCGGATGTGGTGCAATCCATGAAACGATTTGCGGAAATTGCGAATAATGGCAGAAAGGCGCTTCTCGATGGAGACCATGAACGACTATTTCACCTGATCAATGAAAACTTCGACCTGAGAAGCTCCATCTCCAGGCTGCCCGGCTGGCAGGTAAAGATGGTGGAAGTGGCACGGTCGTGCGGTGCAAGCGCAAAATTTGCCGGATCTGGTGGAGCGATTGTGGGGACATATAAAGATGAAGCAATGCTGAAAAAACTGACTGACCAGCTTGCCGGAATCAGTGTAAAAACCCTGATACCTGCCACAAATAGCCACTAATTTTGCCCCAAAAACCGGGCAACACCATATTAAAAATAACAGGAAAACTACGGGCAGTTTCGTGTGATACCACGGCATTCTTTTCTTCTAACCGTAGACGGTCTATGACCCCCTCGA
>RECI01000102.1 GCA_007694095.1 Balneolaceae bacterium
GTCGGCCCGGAGGGCAAAAAAGGCCTAACGGCTTTTTTGGGTTTAAAAGATATTCATTACCTGTGCTTTTTACATGCAGCTGTATACCGATGTATTCAAGTCACGTTGTATATTCACAGATATAGGCTTCATATTCACTAGTATATCGGTCATAATGATGATTGCCGGTTTTTCAAGTTCTTGACTCATTCCGGTGAGACTGCCAATGCCTTTCTGTGCATTAGCCGGGTGAATACAAGCCAATGCGATCTCGATTTCCATTATCATAAGCTTCTGATATTGTTTCATTTCATGCCTCCGCTTTACTAAATACCGTGGCATTGCCCCATTTTTCTGATAGATGCAAATAGAAAAGATTAGTGATTCATTTTTGGCAGAGGTAGAAATGATCAAATTAAATCGTGTTGACATTTGAATAAGATCTTTATTACAAGTTGATACTATTTTCCTGTGAGCGTCCTATTAATACCGGGATTTGTCTGTAAAACGTATTGTTGAACATTTATGCAAACCGAAAACAGTATATCTATGTCTATAGCTGGTAGTTGATACCATATATTAATAGACCAACCGATCCGGTTTTCAATCATGAAAATTTTGAAACAAATCTGTAAGGATACGTATCAGTGATACGTTTCGGATAGAATTAAAATCAAATCATGTTCAAATTTATCTTGACTTTTCTACTCATAACCTATCTTTTCTTGCCAGAAAACGGGTGTAATATGAAACCCGCACCGCAGAGTTATTCATTAATTCAAGATTCTTATGAAGAGGAGAGGGTTAAATTTGGGACTCTTGCAGTTCCCGAAGATCATGAAAATCCCGGCGGTAAAACCATCGAAATTGCCTGGGCGGTTATCAGTGCGAAAGATGCCTCCGTACAAAAACATCCACTCATCTTTTTAACAGGCGGGCCGGGAGGGGAAACCCTTCCTATTGTACCCTTTTTCATGGATTTGCCTCTTGCTGAAGACCGCGATCTTATACTTTTTGACCAAAGGGGGATCGGGCGTTCAAGTGCCTTGCCTGACTTTGGAGAGGGTTTACTGGAAATTCTGGCTGCTGATCTAACACCAGAACAGGAAAAGGAGGAATTCAACCGTCTCCTGCAATTATATCGTGAAAAAGCGCGAGAACAAGGTGTTGATCTGCATCATTATAATACTTTTCAGAATGCACAGGATGTGGGAATGTTGATGGAACATCTCGGTTATGGGAGATATAATATCATGGGGGGCTCTTATGGGTCAAGATTGGCAAGGGTTATTATGGATAAATTTCCGGAATTTATTGAAACTGCCGTTTTAGATTCCCCTAATCCATTTGAAAACGACTTTATAACTTCACGAATTAAAAGTTATGCGCAGTCGCTTCAACTCATATTTAATCAGTGCAAAGTTGACATCAGTTGCAATTCAGAATATCCAAACCTCGAAAAGGAATACTTTGAAGGAATTGAAACACTACACGATGATCCATTAAAAATCGATTTAGAAGATTTCAACTTCTATGTGAATCCGCAGGATGCAATATACATTCTCCGGTATCAGCTTTACAGGGGTGATGCACTTTCCGGCGCTCCGGCACTTATCAGGGCATTATATTCACGCAATAAAGATCATGTGAGGCAAAACATCGAAACGGCACTTCCAATGATTGCTGACGGAAATTATTCTATGTTTCTTTCAGCTGAACGTTTCGAACATTATGATTCATCAATTGACAAGGAAATGCTTGATCAGTTATACCGGGAATTGGATCTTTTTCCTGCCCCGATAGCCTTATTTACATCACTCTATCTGGCTGCAGGAAGCTGGCACCACCATTCAGTGGATCCCTCAAAAAAAATATTCAATCAATCCGGTATTCCAACCCTTATTTTTGTCAATAAATATGACCCGGTAACACCACCAGAAAATGGTCGAATCATGATGGAGCACTTAAACAGGGGGTACTTGTTTATTCTTGATGAAGGAGGGCATGGCGAGGGAAATCTGGAGTGTAAAATTGAGGTTATCCGTAATTTCTTTGATTACCCGAACAGCCCCCCTGACCCCGGCTGCCTGAATATCGCTGATCGCTGAAAGCAAAAAAACAACATCTGTATCCTGCACCTTGTGCCCTGTACCCATACAACGTAGCGATGACTCTCAAATTTGTTTACAAAAAAAAAGAGGCACGCCGAAGCGTGCCTCTCCATTTAACCAAGGGAACTGTATGGCTTGCTTAGTAACCCTGATTTTGTTGTAATTGAGGTACTCCGCCCACAGTACTCAGGTCAATCTGACGCTGTGGTATCGGGAAGTATTCATTCTTGTTCGATGTGTAACGTCCCTCATTCAGGTAAGAAGCAGGGAAGAAAGCACCTTCATAGTCCATAAACCTGTTGATTTCGTCCTGGCCAATACCCCATCGGTTCAGATCGAAGAAGCGGTGTCCTTCGAGTGAAAGTTCCAGCTTACGCTCGAACCTGACGATGTTTCTTGCCTGTGCCTGGTTGCCCAGGTCTGTATAGAGGGCGATCTCATAATTTGGAACCTCATACTCATTCCAGTTACTGATATTTGCAGCACCTCCGCCAAGGTAAACAAAAGTTGTTCCCGTATCGGTGCGTACAACCCAGCTTCCTGAAGATGGTGTAAGTGCAAGCATTTCAGCCTGGCTTCCCACTACCTCATGGGCAAACTCCTCGTTAAATTCATTGCGAACCCAACCCGCAGGATTTGCAGCACGTGCACGAACCCTGTTGATGTATTGCAACGCTTGCCCGAGGCTTCCCACTTCGATTTCAGCCTCAGCAGCCATCAAAAGAACGTCTGCAAAGCGGATAATCGGAATGTTGTAGGATGTGCCCGGAGCCCATTGGCTTGGATTGTTTACATCCTGGTCATCTTTTTGCCACCATATATGTTTTTTGGCAGCATAAGGGCCGGAGTAGGCCTGGTCACGGATCCAGCGTTCGCCGGGATGCGGACCCCAGTCGTGGAATGGAACACCACGGCGGCCAACAGTATAGTCAAGTCGGGGATCGAGGGCTCCTTCATGCGGGGTAAACTGCTGGTTTGACAGAATTCCCATGTCCCATCTGACATTGGTTGCAAGGTGGTTGCCTACCATCGGCAATCCGTCTACTGTTTGATAGGCATTTACCAGGAATTGTGTTGGCTGGTAAAATCCACAGCAGCGGAATGGGCTGTTATACGGATAGTTCAGCATCATGCCGGGGTTGGCATTTTGAATCGTACCTGTACCATCATTCGCAGATGCCTGGATTGCAAATATAGACTCCGCATGGTTTTTATGCACCGGGTTATGTATCTGGTCGAGCTGCACCAAATCATAAGCCAGGCCATTGGATGTGCGGCCATTTGGTATGATTTGATCGTACAGTGCCTTAGCATCAGAGAACTTATTCTGATACATATATGACTTGGCAAGATAAGATGCTGCTGCCCAGCTGTTAGGCCGGCCAACCTGGCCTTGTGTCTCTGGAAGATTGTCGAAGGCAAACCTGAAGTCAGCCTCAATCATTGGCCAGACATCCTGGTCGTTGGGCTGAGGGGTAAGAGCATCGGTATTTTCATCAATCCATGGTACCCGATTGAAGAACCGGGCCAGTTCAAAATAGAAGTGGCCGCGAATAAACCGTGCTTCAGCTTCAAAGCGGGCTCGGTCAACTTCGGTAAAAGTACCTTCTACAATTGGAACGTTTGGAAGAACTTTAAGAACAGAGTTTGCTCTTGCAATTCCCTCGTACAATCCTCTCCATTTCAGGTTAATAAATCCTGTAGTTGGAGAAACATTCATGCCGCCAAGGGTATTCATTTGCGGCTGATCACCAGCGTCACTACCTTTGTGCGCTTCTGTTCCCATAACACTGCCGTATAACCAGTTGCTTGGGCATACGATCCAGGCACCGTCGGTCGGCAGCCCGTCTCCCCATCCCTGGTCACCGGTTTGGCTAAGGGCAGCATAAGCACCCAAAAGCAGTGTTTCAACGCCTGTACGGTCGTTCAGTACATCCTCACTTAATGAACCCATGGAGGGCCGGGTGAGGAAGTCATCACCGCAAGCTTTCGTAAATATGCCTGCCATCATCAGCAGTGCAAGAATAACTACTATATTTCTTGAGTTTTTCATAATAGACCTCTGTCTAAATAATTTCTTTTAAAATCCAAGGTTAATACCAAACAGGAACTGCCTGGATGTCGGATAAGCTCCTTCATCTACACCAAAACTGGTTGTACTGGCGTTTGCTGACTGGGTATTTCCTATTTCAGGATCAGGTCCGGAATATCCGGTAATTGTAAACAGGTTTTGTGCCTGAACATAAACCCTGAGCCTGCTCAAACCTACTTGTGAGAGTAAATCAGGAGAGAATGTGTATCCTACTTGTACGGTTCTCAATCTAAGGAATGAGCCGTCTTCAACGTAGTAGGAATTCGGTACAAGGTTGGTGGCTGTTGAACCTGCATTCTCCTGAATCGGAGCAGTTGCGTTTGTTCTTTCCGGTGTCCAGGAATCATAGAGAGCGGTTTTGCTCTTGGCACCCTGGAATGAAGGGAAGAAATCGGTCCACCATTTTACCTGATTCCAAACATCATTTCCTTGAGATCCATAAAAGAATGCACTGAAATCAAAGCTTTTGTAGTTCACCAACAAGTCGAGCCCGTATGTAAAATCGGGGTGAGGATCACCCAGACGTGTACGGTCGGCAGCGGTTACGCGGCCATCACCAGTAACATCAGCATAGCGGAATCGGCCCGGTGCTGCTTCAGACTGATATACACCACCCGGAGCGGATGCATTAGCTGCATCTATTTCAGCCTGACTATTCCAGAATCCTTCTATTTGGTATCCAAAGAAAGTGGAAATCGGCCATCCTACCTGGTTTCGAATGATGGGGTTGCCACCACCAAATCGTCTTGTGGTACCGTCAAAATTTTCAACACCTTCAGCAATTTTCTTCACTTCATTGCTATATGTAGTGAAGTTAAGCGTTGCCGTCATGTTGAAATCATTACTGAAATACCTTCTTCCGGTTACGGATAAGTCCAAGCCCTGGTTTTGAACATTACCTACGTTAATAAACGGCTGAGCTGCAAGGCCTGCCTGTCCCGGAAGTTCAGGGTTGAATAAAAGATCCCTGACATCGTTTCTGTAAAAATCGATGTCGAATTCGAGATTACCTTCAAACAACATGGCATTCAAGCCAATATTCATTGAATGTGCTTCTTCCCAACGGGCTGCAGGGTTACCAATACGGGTTTGTCTGAAACCCTGGAATATGGCTGGCCCGCCGGTAATCGGGTAGAATGAATTTAGCTGGTTACCGCCAAAAAGAGAAAATGCGTTATCAGGTGCAACATTTAATTGATTACCCATAACACCATAACCGGCACGCAACTGTAGGTTCGTAATCCAGTCAACATCTCTCATGAACTCTTCCTGAGAAATACGCCAGCCGATACTTCCGGCAGGGAATATACCATAACGGTTATCGAGGAATCGAGAAGATCCGTCGCGACGAACTGTTGCATTTAACAGGTATCTGTTGTCATAGTTGTATTCAACACGCCCAAAAAGTGAGAATAGGGCGTTTTCATATTTCCAGCTGTAATTGGTGGGGTCACCTGCACCGGTACTGAGGTTCACATAATTGGGATTGAATGAGAAGTAATCCGTACGTGTTCCGCCTCTTTCCCTTCCAGTGTCTTCATTGGCTTCAGTTCCGATCACAACTGTTACATTGTGAACCTCTGCCAGCAAGTCGGAGTAGGCAAGTGTATTGGTCCAGGTCCAGTTTGTACCGTTCCATGCACCTTCACCATAAAGGTTAACTACTGCATTTTCAGCATTTTCATATTCCGGGAACTGGAACCAGCTCCAATTGCTTGTGCCATAACTGCCACCAAAATTTGTGCGGAATGTAATGTTTTCGAGTAAATCTACCTCACCGAAAATATTACCGAAAATACGGTTGTTTTGACCGGTATTGTTCATGGTTCGCTCGCGTTGTGCAACAGGGTTGCTCGCATTTCCAAGCGGTGCTCCAAAGTTTCCGGCAAAATTCCCTGCTATATCATAAACCGGGATAATTGGCTGTTGCCGATACACCATACCGGTTGCAGTGCCTTCGTTTAAAGATCCCGATTGCGGGTTTTCCCAAATCGAAATCGATGCATTTTGGCCAATTCGAATATTGTCATTGAGATTAAACTGCGTATTAACCCTGAGCGTATAACGTTCATTGTACGTTCGCAGCAGTGTTCCTTCCTGGTTAACATAGTTTAAGGAAAGTAAATAGGTAGCATCATCACCACCACCACTTACAGAAAGTGTAGAGTTGGTTGAGTATGCAGGTTTAAATATTTCCTGGAACCAGTTCGTACCTTGTTGATTCGCAGGTGTTATCCTGAAAAAGCTTCCAAGGTCTGAGGTGCTTGTATAAAATGGATTTACATAATAATCATCATGATTAACCTGACCGCTCATCGCCCCGGCAGGGGAGATATAATCCGGGAGCCTGGGTGTTGCCCCGCTTCCGTATAATGGTGATGAAGGGGTGAGGCCAGAGTTTCTGTATGCAAGCCATTCGATTTCAGCCATTTCCTGGGGTGAAGCAATATTGTATGGGTTGCCATGATGCTTTGGTGTTTCATAACCAACATATGAGTCAAACGATACATTTAAACCAGGACGGCCTTGTTTGGTGGTAATAATAATCACACCATTCGAAGCGCGCGCTCCATAAATGGATGCTGCTGACGCATCTTTTAATACCTGTAATGATTCAACATCACGCGGGTTTAAATCTCGGATGCTACCCGTAGGCATGCCGTCTACAACATACAGCGGGCTTACGTTGCCAAAGTTTCCAACACCACGGATTCGTACCATGGGTTCGTCACCTGGCTGACCAGACTGGCTTACTGTAACGCCAGACACTTGTCCCTGTAGCTGTCGGGTAATTGATGATTCTGCAATTCTCTGCATTTGAGGTACATTTGCAACACTGATTGAACCTGTAAGGTCGATCCTGCGCTGTGCAGAATAACCTGTTACTACAAGATCTTCACCAAGAATTGCCGAAGATTGCATTATAACATTGATGACTGACCTTCCTTCAACGGCTATTGTTTGAGTGGTGTAACCGATATAGGAAAACCTGAGTTGAGCATCGGGACCTGGTACAGTTAAACTGTATTCACCATTTAAATCGGTTGTGGTACCAAGAGTGGTTCCCACAATCAGGATATTCACTCCAATAAGAGTTTCACCGGTAAATTCGTCCGTAACTGTTCCGGTTACTTCCAATTGCTGCCCGTAAGCAAGATTGCTGAAAGACAATAGAAGTAACATGCACATCCCCGCCGTTAAAGAATGGCGAAGAGGTACCTTCCAGAATAAAAGCGTATTGTATAATAATTTTATCATGGTATACCTTCTGTTTATGTTTAAATAAAGGTTTCACCATTCTCTGGGAGCTTAGATAAAGACCTGCACAAACATATCTCCCGGCGACGAGCCACTGAAAAGTGAACTTGTCTCAGCGTAGAATCGTAAGCATTGAAGTCGTAACGTTATTTATCAATGAGTCGAATTTGCGTTTTGTGGAAAATGACGTAAAAAACGTGTTTGTATCAGATATATATTAAGTATTACTGAAGTGACCCCATCTAATGAGATACACCTCATCCGGAAAATGAATGATCCTTAGGTAGAATTTAGATGAAATCAAGGTCACTGCGAATGAGACGGGCTACTACCATACTGTAATGAAAATTCCTAATGAACAGTAATGAAAAGTCTTAATAATTGTATAAGGGAAATCCTGATACTTTTATAAAAATTATTCTGATTTTGTATATTTTTACAACTATTTTAACAATTTTACAAACATAAGTAAAAATGTAAATTTTGCATCTTATAATTAACAGTAATATGGATTAATTACATATAAATACAGTATATTATATTTAAGCTATTAATAATACTGTTAATATTAAAAATTTAAATAAAAGTTTATTTGTAAAAAGCAATTTACAGTTCTTGTTTTAAGATACATATGTCTTTTAATCAAAAATTGGTTTTCTTGTTCGAAGAAAACGCTTTTCTTTTGATTATCTGTCAAAACAGAATCTAGAAATTCGTGTAAGGTTCATAAAATTTCTGTTAATCCCCGGATCAAATACCTATTTTAAAGTTTCAGGTTCATAACTGTGAAAAATATTGCTGATGAAGCTATTCAAGTATCTCTTAATCTCAATACTGGTTTTAATTGGAATTGCCATCCTGGCGATTTCAATGGCAATCGATTCAACAGTGAAAAATGCAATTGAAGAAAGAGGCAGCAGATTAGCAGGTACATCTGTCAGTGTTGACAGGGTTTCAATTTCACCTTTCACGGGCAAAGGAGAAGTGAATGGTTTCAAAGTGACAAATCCTGATGGTTTCCGGGATCCATATATTTTTACATCCGACCATTTTTTCATTAAACTCTCGTTGAGGTCACTTTTTTCAGATGAAATCATAATCAATGAAATCATTATAACGAATCCATCCGTTTTCGTTGAACAAAAACTTCCTGAAAATAACCTCCACACCATTCTCAGAAACATTCAACGTGAAGCAACGGATCAAGTTGAAGGCAAAAATATGATGATAGGCCTTTTCAGGATGAGCGGGGCAACTGCCACGCTATTTACTGAGATAGGTGGTGAACGTATTGTTGACATTGAGGTTGATACAATAGAATTATCAGATATCGGAACAGAAGATGGCAGAGAAGCCGTAGATGAAGTGATTCAGCAAATTGCTGAAAGGGTTGTTCAATCAATTTTGCAGGATGCTGTACAAACCGGTGGCGGTCAAATACGAGATGCAATTCGAGGCCTATTAGAATAATTGCAAAAGTGAACCCGGATTTTGATTTGAGATGAACCGAATGACTAATTTACGAATAGGAGAAAAAATCGGTCATTCGGTTTATCGGTTCTTCGGTCTTTCGCAAATCATTTAGACCCTTTAATTATTAAATCTGGGATATAAAAAATACAGTTCAAGGTGAAATCTGATTTTATAATTCTATTAATTGCCGGGATATGTCTGTATCAGACTTCTGCGGCACAACAACTGGATGTACCATTTGTTGCTACTCCGCCAGAGGTAGTTGAAGAGATGCTGAATTTGGCCGGTGTTGGCCCCGGGGATTATGTGATTGACCTTGGGTCGGGTGATGGAAGGATTGTGATAGCGGCTGCCAAACGGGGGGCAGTTGGGCATGGGGTTGACCTTGATCCGGAACTCGTGGAAGAATCCATAAAAAATGCACGGGAAGCCGGGGTTGATGACAGGGTTAGTTTCCGTGTTGAAAATGTATACGAGACCGATTACACGATGGCTACCGTAATAACCATGTATTTGCTTACTTCCATCAACGTAAACCTGAAACCGCATTTTTTAAAGAAACTGAAACCAGGTACAAGGATTGTTTCACATATTTTCGATATGCGAAACTGGCAGCCCGACAGGAGAGAACAGGTTAACTACCATAATATTTATTATTGGATAATTCCTGCAAATGTGGAGGGGGAATGGCACTGGAAAAGTGACCAACAACCGGTGATCATGAGTATAGCACAAACATTTCAGAAAATCACAGACATTTCCATTCATAACAATGCATTGCAGGATGATGAATGGAATATCAGGGAGGCGACAATCAATGGCGACCGTATCACCATCATTGCAGAAAATGATAATGGCACAACCCGCCATATCTATAACGGCAGTGTCGATAAAGATATAATTTCAGGAACCGTTCAGATCCATGAAGAGACAGGAAGTCAGCTTAAAACCTGGGAAGCACGGCGTAAATCGACCATCCAGCATTAATCAATAGAAGAAAAGACTTCCGAAGTCTTTTCTCAATTTTTAATATGAGTGATATTTTTTTTGAAAGGATTTCTAAATCAATTTTGTAAGACTTCGGAAGTCTATCACTTAAACCGGGTTTATCCTTCGTATGGCAGGTCAAGCAGGTTTTTACATAGCATATTGAGCATAATTTTTGCCTCGGAAGGAGGGATGTTCCTCGCAAAATTATCCCACCCTTTATTCATCATTTCTTCAGCTTCTTTTTTAACACTTTCAAGTGCACCCGATTTATGAATTAAGGATATTGCTTCTGTGTGCATATCCTTCTCTGTTCTGAGTTCGGAATTGCAGATAATTTCGATAAGCCTGTGCGAGTCATTCTGGCCGAGTGCACGGATTGCTTTTACTATCACATAGGTCAGTTTACCACCGGTAATATCTTCTCCTGAGGTTTTTGTCCATTTGGGTGATGAACTGTAATTTCGTATATCATCCAATAATTGAAAAGCAACCGAAAAGGAACGGGAAAATTCGATCGCTGTTTTTTCTCTCAATTCAGTGGTTTCGGAGAGCATGGCAGCGATCTTCGTTAATCCACAAGGCCCGGACGCAGTTTTGTAATCATACATCTGTAGTATTTTCGATTCAATATCTCCCTGAATCCAGTGCTTCAGGTTCTCTTCAGATAGTTCTTTCGACCAGTAAATATCCATAGTTTGTCCGAAATGGGATTGTACAAACGTATTCATCATGATTTCATGTATCCGGAGTTTTTGCCTGTCAGTAAGGTACTTATGGTGATATAATTCAACGGAAGGGAGAAAGTAAAGTGTATTGCCGGCATTTATGGCAACATCAAGGCCATATTGCAGGTGTAGTGTAGGTTTTCCGCGCCTTAGCTCAGAATTATCCTGTATGTCATCAATAATCAATGAGCCTGAATGAATAAGCTCTGAAAGACATACTCCTCTCTCATAGTTAACTGCAGGTTTGCCAAGAGCTTCCTGCATCCAGATACCAAAGATGGGTCTCCATCTTTTACCTTTGCGCAGCATCAGTTCCCAAACCGGTTTACTGATCATTTCAGTTAGTGCAACAGGATCGTTTTTCCATGCTGGTTTGCCAACATACGTTTGAATGGTATTTTCACTAAAAGTTCTCGGGAAAAAGCCTTCAATATTTTTCTCAACCCGTGAAACCAGTTTATCAAGGTGCTCATTGAAATCAAAGATGTACCCGTAACCATGGAATTCGCCCCGCGCCAGACCCTTTATATCAGCTCCCTTAAACGTGCCATCAACATATCCGGCACCTTCCCACAGCGTTCTCTCCAGTCCAAAATAGGGTATCTCCTGGTTTTTATTTACCGGGCTGAACGTGAGTTTCAGTTCAGCCTCTGGAATCTCGAGTTTCCAATATAGCGGAAAGTCTGTAAGTGTTTCCGGGCTTTGCCAATATTCAAAAGGTTCAGCAATGAAGTCATTGAAAAATTCAATTTCTTTGTTTTCTTTCAGAAGAAATGCCCTTTTCCTGATGATTTCGCCTGTTTTAATAAACTTCAGAATTGAAAAAATTGCATAAGTTCCGTTATTGAGTGATACACCGAACCAATCCCATCCTATAACTTCATTTTGACTGGAAGGAAAGATAAAATTTTTATTTTTTTTCCCCCACTGATGATCCATCCATGCCTGCCCGGCAACAGGATTTCCCCCGGCACTGCCATGCAGTTTTAAATTTGGATAACAATGATAGGTTGTATAAGCCTTTTCATCGTTTTTTTCTGCTTCAGTTTCATACGTATACCTTGCTGTAACGGGTGTCAGATCTATTGTACATTCATCACCGTTTTCTCCAAAAGGAAATGTTAATCTGAAAATATTTTCTTTCTGTTCCAGTGAAAAATTTTCCCACTTGATGTCAAGCTTTTCATTATCCAGGTCAACGTTTACTTTTTTAATTTTAAACGGCTCAAAACAACCATGCTCATTCATTTCATGTTTAAAGAGATCAAAAAGTTGGGAATCCATCACGGTATTCGAAACGTTTTGAACCAGTGAGTTATACTCTTCAAAATAAGTTTTGTCAATCTGGTTTAGTGCAATGTGCTCTCCCGTTTCACTATTTAGCAGAGAAAAAAGCAGCGAGTAACAATTTTTTTCTATGTGATGATTTTCGGAAAAATTATGACGGAAAAAACTGACCATAAAATAATACCGCGCTACTTTTTTCCCCTCAAAATAACCGTGATAAAACCACCACTCTATGTCATGGTCCGTATTCGGGGCTTCAATGGGAAGACTACTATCTGTAGTGATTAATTCTATATTCTTGCGGTTCATAACTTATTTATGCGTTGGTATGATCGAATTAAAAAACAAGTAATTGATAATTAATTAGTATAAGCCGTTTTTAGTAATGATATAGTTCTTTTACACCTGGATGTTGAAATATGTGGTGGTATTATGTGTTAACAACTATATTAGACTATCAGGTATAATTTACATCTATTTTAATCTATTACATTCCAAATTATGTTGTTAGATACAATTAAGAGATATAACGTATTACATTTATTGCTAATCATTGTGGCTTTTTTGTTCTCAGTATCCTGCAATTCTGAAAATCGGAATCTTGAAGAGATAAATCAGGCTCTTTTTATTGCTGCTGAGGACCTGAATAATGTACTGCCTCAGCGCCAGGGGCTTGATCTGTTTTTAGACAGTGTAACTGTGAGCCCAAATCGGATGAATTATTATTATTCTCACTCCGGAATAACCGCTGAACAGTATAACGAAGAATCTATGCGTGATTCCCTCTATAATGCCGCTGTTGAAAGAATTCCCTGTTCGCTTTGGAGGCCCGAATACATGCAAAACGTGGATGTTACGTTTCTCTATTTTTCCAGTGAAGGGGAAGAGTTATACCAGTTTACCGAATCCCAGGCAACCTGCCATTAACTGAAAATGGCAACTTATTAATTACTTCTGTTCATCAATTCAAGGGCATTAAATGCTGATTGTATAACTAGTGGAATACCACCCCCGGGGTGAGTGCTGCCTCCGACAAGATAGAGATTATGGATACCTCTCAGTTTATTTTTGGGCCTTAAAAACGCAGAAAATTTGTTGTTTGATGAGGTTCCATATATACTTCCGCGGTTCGAGCGGTAAAGTTCAAGAAAATCTTTAGGATTGATAATTTCGAAAACTTCAATTGATTTCTCCAGCCCATCAAGGCCACGCCTTTCAAGTTCTTCAATAATAAAGCTGCTGTATTTCTCCGATAACTCTTCCCAGTTTTGGTTCCCATTTATATATGGAGCATTCACGAGAACAAATAAATTGGATGAATTTTCAGGAGCGTCAGCAGGGTCAGACCATGAAGTGTTGGCAATATAGATCGTGGGGTCCTGGGGAAGGTGTTTTTCATCAAATATTTCTTCAAATTCTTTCTTGTAGTCTTTCGAAAAGAAGACATTATGATGTCTCAATTGACTCCATCTTTTCCTGCACCCCATCATCATCACAAAACCGGAGCAGGAGGGTTCAATTTTGGATTGTTTGGCTTTTCTTGAATTTGAAATGGCATCATCTGAAAGGAGATTCAGAATCGTATCCGTAGCATCGGAATTTGCGATCACAGCATCAGATTCAACAAATGTACCGTTTTTTAAATTGATTCCTTTTACCCGGTCGTTTTCCACGCTTATTTGATGTACAATCTGGTTGAAGTGAAACTGAACCCCGAGTTTTTTTCCGAGTTTCACCAAAGCCTCAACGATCTGGATCATACCGCTTTTTACATAAAATCCACCCTGGTTCAACTCAACATGCGGAATCACGTTGAGCGTAGCGGGAGCTTTGTAAGGTGAAGATCCATTGTAGGTAGTAAATCTTTTAAAAAATTGCCTGAGATGTGGGGAGGTGATTTTCTTATCTACTTTTTGTGCTACAGTTGAAAAGGCATTAATTCCAAGGAAATCAATGTATTTCAGTTTCTTGAAGTCCCTGAAGCTGTATAATGGATTGAACAGAAAAGCATGAGATGTTTTATGGTAAATTTTTTCGGCCCGTTTGAGAAATTTATTGTATTCATCCACACTTTCCGGGGCAAATTTTTGAATTTCCCGGGCATTTTCCTCCTTATCAAGATAATTATCGAAAACCAGGCCATCCTGGAAAAAATATCTCGTAAGAGGTTTCAAATCCGTGTACAGCAGATAATTTTCAAGCTTCTCGCCGCACATGTCAAAAAGCGTTTCGAGCTGAAACGGCATCGTAAAAAGTGACGGGCCTGTATCAAAACGATACCCATTTTTTTTAAGTTGCTGCATCTTGCCGCCTGGGGTGCTGTTTTTTTCATAAACAGATACCCTATGTCCCTGTGCAGCGAAAAGACAAGCTGATGCAAGGCCGCCAATACCAGCGCCAATGACAATTATGCGCTTTCCTATATCTTTATTACTCAATGACAAACAGACAATTAGTTATTTTTTTCTATTACACTTTGCCACAGCCTCGATGTGATACGTTTGAGGAAACATATCTACAGGCTGAATCTCTTTAATATCATAAAAGTTTTTCAACGTAAGCAAATCTCTTGCCATGGTTGACGGGTTACAGCTCACATAAACAAGCCTGGGTACTTCGAGTTTTGACAGCTGTTCAACCACATCAGGGTGCATGCCGGAACGTGGCGGATCGGTGATGATGCAATCCGGCTGTCCGCAATCAACAAGAAATTTATCATTAAAGGTATCCTTCATGTCGCCAAGAACAAAATCAACATTATGAACATTATTTTCTTTGGAATTATACCGGGCATTTTGAATCGCAATATCTACCAATTCAATGCCGGTTACTTTATCGAATGCATCCGCCATGTATAAAGATAATGTTCCTACTCCACAATAAAGATCGAATAAATGTCTGTTTTTCGTACCATCACAATACAACCTGGCTACATTGTATAAAACTTCAGCCTGTTTGGTATTCGTCTGAAAAAAAGCATTTGCATCAATTTTAAACGTATGCCTGCCTATACGGTCGGTTATATAACCGGGTCCAAAAAGGATATTTTCGTAGCGGCCTGTTGCGGTGGGATTGTGCTGATCATTAATATTATTTACAATAGTAGTAATTTCAGGGAATTCATTTATCAGAGATCCCGCAAGAATTTCCATGATATCCGGCTGATCTTCGAATGTTACGATATTTACCATCAGATCACCCGTATAGTAAGAGTTCCTTACAACCAGGTGCCTGATAAACCCTTTTTTATGATAAGTATCGAAAGCTGGAATATTATTTGTGACACAGTAATTGCGTACAAAGTCAAGAATTCTGAACGAAATTTTATCCTGAAGGTGACATTCCTTAAGATTCAGGATTTTATCGTACCTACCGGGTGCGTGTAAACCTGCTGCAAAAGCCTCATCATCTACATATTCATCAGAGCGGATTTCTTTTTCGGTGAGCCACCGGCGTGTACCGAAGCTGTATTCCATTTTGTTCCGGTAATAGAGATCATTTTCACAGCCTATTATGGGTTTAACAATATCGGCAGGCAAACCTGCAATCCGTTCTATAAGATCACGAACGTGCTGCTCCTTGAATTTTAATTGTTCCTCATAGGGAATATGCTGCCAGGTACAGCCGCCACAAACATTCGCATGAGAACATACAGGCTGTTGCCGGAGCGATGAGGGTTTTATTGTTGTTAAGACTTTCGCTTCCAGGTATTTCTTCTTTTTTTTGATAATCCTGGCTTCAACTACATCCCCCGGTGCTGTGTTGGGTATAAATACCGCCTGTCCCTCGTAACGCGCTACTCCCTTTCCCTTAAAAGCGGTTGACTCTATGGAAAGCTGAACAACCTGCCCTTTTTTAATTCCCATTAACGGTTAATTGGTTTCCTGTTCAAATTGGGATTTAAGCAATATGGAGAAAGCGGATTCGACCCCGATATGCTCAGTTAACTGCCGCATGGTTTGCTCCAATTGTTTCATGGTTTTTGTTGAGATGGCTTCTAGAAATTTGACAGCGGTTTCAGGGTGACGCTTTTTCAGAGTTTCGAAATCGGGTTTAAAAAAACCTAAAAGAATACAATCAGTCAAACAAAGTGCGGACGACAATCGTCTGATTTCGTAGCCAATAGACATGGTTCCGAATTCAGACGGGGCATGAATATCAAGAATATATTTTTCGTTATTCTCAGCATCATTATTGTTCACCTGAAGCCGGACACTGCCTTCTTCAATAAAGTACATACCTGTGCCGGGATCATCCTGGTAATAGATAAATTCGCCTTCTTTATATTTCCGGCGATGGCAGAGCTGCAAAAGCTCATAACGCTCCATGGGGTTCAATTCCCGGAGCAATTTAGAATTAAATACGATACTGCCCTGATTTTTAATCTTTCTGAATTCACTTTTTTTAAACATTAACCCGAGCGCTAAAATGAATGACCGATTCCAAAACTGAAATACATCAATTTGTTGTTAAACCATCCTACTTCAAGGTCGTGTGCCCTGAAGGTAAAATCAAAACGAAAAATAATGAATTCCCAATCGAGCCGAAGACCCAATCCTGTTCCAACGGCAATTTGCCGATAAAAAGAATCTAAGAAAAATTTTCCATCTCTCAGCAGGTCAACGTTATCTTCGTCACGAAATGTATTTCGTGGCCCATACCAAACGTTTCCGGCATCGGTATGCCATGCAATTTGCCATTGAGCGCCAAATATATCGTGCAAAACCACTTGCCTGAACTCTTTAAAAAGCGCAAGCTTGATTTCACCTCCCGGTATGGTTACTTCATCAGGGCTGATGCCGCCAGGACCAAGCCTGAAAGGATTCCAGCCCCTGATGTCGTTGCTTCCACCCGCAAAAAAACGTCTGTTTAAGGGGATATTTTCACTCTGACCAATAGGTTGTGCCATCCCGGCAAATCCCCTCACCGCAAATACAGTATTTTGTGTTATTGGAATATAGCGGCGATAATCGGCAGAAATTTTGACAAACCTGCTGTAGGATAAATCGTTAGAAGAAATACCAAAAGGGGAGGGGAGGGAGCCTTCTATTTCGCCGGGATTTACAAGATACCGGTCGAGAGCATATGGTATATTTCCTGCCAGTGCAATAGAATATTCGCTGAAATAACCATAATCGCGTTTAATCAAATTGGTATTCTGATTTCGGAAAATATACCGGATTATGGATGAGAATTGGGGATTAAAGTCCTGCTCAATCCGTAAAAATTCAAAAGAGCCTTCCCCGAATTCATTGATGAGATTTTGCCTGAACTGGGCCGATGGATTCGTATCGACAATGTCCATTTCAAGAAGGTCCACAAGGCTGGTAAAACGCCGGGAATGACGAAATTCATATCGGAGGTTGAAGCGTATATCCGAGTTAATATCAAAAAATAACTGATTCGATTGGCTGTAGGTTAGCGCATACCGGGTACGTGCACTTTCAACCCATCTGCTGCCGGTAAAACGTGCAAACGGGAAATTGAGTCTTGGTACTGAATATTCTGCCCGAACCTCATAGCTTTGGAATATAGCTGCACCCGATGATGTTCTTCGGCCAAACTCGTCACGCGGCGAAATTTCACTCAGTGTACGTGATGGTACATATTCAAAGCTTGTATTGATGCCAAGTGTAAAATTTTCAGCTTTTCCGAACAGATTGTTGTTATTATAATTACCGCCAATACCTGTTCCAAAACCGTACCTTCTCATTCCAAAAAATTCTGCCCTGAGCGAATGCCGGGGTAGTGTTTGCATATCAAAATAGACCGGAATCTCCTGAATGGAATAATCCGGAAGTGAACTGTCGCGGCTCAGGCCAAACCTGTTTATCAACACATTCCCCAAAACCTGGTATGAATTTATAGTACGTAAATAGGCGGATTGATCGAATTTTTCACCGGGTGTAAAACGAATTTGCTCTTTAAGTAAATCAAAATGTGTCTGTGCTGCATCCTGTTTTTGAAGAGTGATCGTATAACCGGGCAATGTGTAGGGTTCACCTTCCAGAATTTGCTCATCATCAAAACTATTTTCACCCTCAGGGCCTAATAGATTAACATAAACATTTCCGAATGTGTAGATTTCACCCGGACGAATAGTAAATAAAACATCCAGTTCATTCTGATTGTCGGTGCTTTTTTTTAGCAAAGCCCTGACAGAATCTCTTTGAATGGAAGCATACCCGTGATTTTTTAGAAAGTTGATGATTCTTGTCTGCTCTTCCCGAAGCTCCTGTGCACGGTAATCACTACGATAACTGAAAGTTGAATCGTTCAGTCGCCGTCCTGAAAAATTGCTTTGACGGAAAAAATTGTTTCTAATTGATTCATCATCAAATTCCGGTAACCCGGTATATGAAATGGATTTTATGCGTGAAGACGGGCCCTCCCGGATTAAAAAAGAGACTTCATACCTGTTATTTCTGAATTCAATGATATTTGTATCTACTTCGGCTTCAAAAAAACCAAGATTTTCATAGTACAGTCTGATGCGATCGATATCATTCGAAACAACATCCCGGTCCAGTAATCGCGGTTCTTCGCCTACACCAAAAACCTGCCATATATAATACCATGGTGTAAACCGGCGAATGCCCAAAAATTCCCGGTTGCTGCGTGTCCTTACAAGGGTTGCCAAAGAACGGGCTGATACATTATTATTGCCTGTAAAACGGACCCTGCGAACAACTTCCATCTCGTCTTCAGAAATCTCTTCTATATTATTCCGGCTTGATTGTCCTGAGGTAGTTTCAGGTAAACCCAGGCAAATGGTTAAGAAAAGAAGCGGAAGAACGAGATATTTCACGCAGTCTATAGATTGTGAAAACAATTTAGTCTTGCTGCCAAAGTAGTGATCATACGATCAGCAAATGTTTACAGTTTCTTAATAAACAGTCTTATTATTTGACAGATATACCTGAAACGGCTTTCACTAATTAAAATTATTAAGAGATAACGGTTTAAACATCATCGTAGTCGAATCCTTCATCCTCTTCACCGTGAAAGAAATCTTCTTTTCTGATGTAATCAGGCCAGATGTCTTCTATTCCTTCGTAGATGGTTTCCTCTCCCTCTTCAATTTCATCAAGTTCGTATAGATTATTAATGGCTTGCTGGGGCAACCCATTGCGTTCTGCCCATTCAATGAGTTCCTCCCGTGTTGCAGGGAAGGGTGCTTCATCCAATGCAGCGGCTAATTCTACGGTCCAGATCATATGCGAAATTATTTTAGATTATTTTTTTCTGTTATTGATTTCTGATTGTATTAAACTGTTGTTTCAGAAGATATGCAAATAAAAAGCATGCAAAATTACAACATTTTTTTCAACTACTGTAATAGGTGTAGGAAATATTTTTTATCTTGGCACTGTTACATAATTAATAAATCAATTAAATAAAGGATTATTGTATGAGTATGCCAGGCGGTTTTGAATGGATTATTATTGTTCTCGTAATTCTGCTTTTCTTCGGTGCCAAAAGAATTCCTGAATTAGCCCGCGGTCTGGGTAAGGGTATACAGGAATTCAGGAAAGCTTCAGATGACATAAAAAAAGAAATTGACAAGGGAAAGGATGATATTGACGAAGCAACCAGATATAAAGAAAAAGAAACAGCAGGAAAACCAGAAAATTAATCAGCGATTTTAAATGAATAATCTGCTCTCTGTCCAGGAGCAACTTAAGTCCGGGAAATTAAACCTGAGGGACATCTCAGATAATTACATTCAGACAATTAAAGATAAGAACCCGGAAATTAATGCAATTGTCCATTTTGATGAAGATGAGGTGAGGCGCGAAGCTTCACGTATTCAAAAAAAAATTGATGATGGCTTAGCCGGAAATCTTGCTGGAAGTGTTATTGCAATTAAGGATGTTATCTGTGAAAAAGGCAAAAAAGTTACCTGTGCAAGCCACATTCTCCACAACTTTGAAAGTGTTTATGATGCAACTGTCATAAAAAAACTCAGACATGAAGACGCTCTTTTTATCGGGCGAACAAACATGGATGAGTTTGCAATGGGCTCTTCGACAGAAAATTCGATTTATGGGCCATCTAAAAATCCCGTTAATACTTCGCATGTAACGGGTGGTTCCAGCGGGGGAAGCGGTGCTGCGGTTGCAGCAGGCATGTGTGATGTGGCGCTTGGTTCCGATACAGGAGGCTCAATCAGGCAACCGGCTTCCTATTGTGGTGTAGTTGGATTGAAACCAACATACAGCCGTGTTTCCCGATACGGACTTGTTGCCTATGCATCATCGTTTGATTGTATCGGGCCATTTGCAAATAATGTTACCGATGCCGCACTCATTCTTCAAACAATTGCCGGACATGATGAAATGGACAATTCCTCATCTACTGTCCATGTGGATGATTATGTTTCAGCAATTGCTGAAGATGCCGGTAATCTTCGCATTGGTGTTCCCGCTGAATATTTCGGAGAAGGGCTTGACGAAGATGTGAGAAATATTGTAGAGGAAAAACTTGAGCAGCTTCAGAAAAAAAATGTAACACTGGTGCCTGTAAATCTTCCGCACATGAAGTATGGAATTGCCACCTACTACATCCTTGCTACTGCGGAAGCATCGAGTAACCTGGCACGTTATGATGGCATTCGCTTCGGGCACAGGGCAAATTTTAAAAATGTGGAAGTAGAACTCAGCGAAGAAAAAGCCGCGCTTCAGAAAGAACTGAAAAACGGGAACTCTTCATCTCTGGATAAAGCTTTTGCCACAATCGATTCACCGCTGATTCGCCTGTATAAAAAATCACGAACGGAAGGTTTTGGAACCGAAGTTAAGCGAAGAATCCTTCTTGGAACCTATGTTCTCAGTGCCGGATATTATGATGCTTACTATGCAAAAGCACAAAGAGTAAGAAGGCTGATCAAGCAGGATTTTGAAGATGCATTCCGCAATGTCGATGTGATTGTATCGCCTACAGCTCCAACTACAGCTTTTAAACTTGGCGAAAACATGGATGACCCTCTCCAGATGTACCTGAATGATGTTTACACCATATCAGCCAATCTTGCAGGAATATGTGGTATTAGTGTGCCGGCCGGGACACACCCGAACGGGCTTCCTGTAGGTATACAGTTTATGGGTAATGTATTCAGGGAAATTGACATCCTGAGGGCAGCCAAACGCCTTGAATCCCTTCAACAATAAAAACATTTTCATTGAATCGCGTAAAAAACAAATGGGTTTTGATTACCGGTGCCACTTCCGGTATTGGGAAAGCCTCTGCTGAACTTTTTGCCGCATCGGGTGCCAATCTTGTAATTACCGGCAGGAGGGAAGACAGGCTGGCCGAACTAAAGGAGAAACTCGCATCAAAATTTAACATCAGCATCGAAATGTATTGCTTTGATGTACGAGACCGGGATGCATGCAAAGAGTGCATAGATTCTCTCAAAAATCCGGTTGATATCCTCTTGAACAATGCCGGACTTTCAGCGGGCCTGGATCCTGTTGATAGTGCTGACTTTGAAGACTGGGACAGGATGATTGACACCAATATCAAGGGTTTGTTATCCATGACACGTTTTGTTTCAGAAAAAATGCGTGAAAGAAATGAGGGGCATATAATTAATATAGGCTCAATTGCAGGTTATGAGGTGTATCCGGGAGGTTCTGTCTACTGTGGAACCAAACATGCCGTTAAAGCGATTACACAGGGAGCCAAAATGGATCTTACGGGGACAAATATCAGGGTGAGTGCGGTATCGCCGGGAATGGTGGAAACTGAATTCAGTGAAGTCCGTTTTCACGGAGATAAGGAAAAAGCAACGAAAGTATATCAAAACCTGGAACCTCTCACAGCTGAAGACATAGCCGAAATTATTCTTTTTACAGCGAACAGACCCCCGCATGTAAACATTCTCGACACGATTGTTTTCCCTGTTCATCAATCTTCAGCTACAATTGTTTACAGGTCAAAAGATTAGTTTTTATCTTCTCTGATTCTGGAAAAAGTAATTCAGATTAACAGAAACTTTAAAAACCTAACCCGGATAAACCGGCTCATTGACAGAGATATCGGGACAGATGTGTTAACGAATTTCCCGCAAAGTGATCCCTTCGGGGCAAATCACAAATTCCAAATTCCAAAATGTTGGTATCATTTTTGTTTAGCTTTTTTGGTATATCGAGGTCAAAATTGTTAGATGAGAATGTTTGAAATTTGGTGCTTGGATTTTGAAATTTCTGCCATATTTAGCCATAATTTAAATTTAAAGACACTATAAAAGGCGGGTAATGCGAAGCAAAAAACTTTTGTATTTAGCAGCGGCTGTTTTCCTATTGATTGCAGGTTGCAAAAGCGATCCGGATTTCATGTTTAGCGATCAGGGCAGGTTTGTTCCTGAATTCTCATCTGAGCGTGCATTTCAATACATAGAAGAACAGGTTAATTTTGGACCGAGAGTACCCAACACCGAAGCGCACCGTGAGGCCATTCAATATTTCAACCGTCATTTTCGCGAAACTGCAGGAAACAGGTCGGTTTATGTTCAATCCTTTCAACGGGTAGTCTACGGAGATACACTGAATCTGTACAACCTGGTTGCCTCATTTGCCCCTGAGAAAAGCGACCGTATTCTGCTGGCTGCACATTGGGATTCCAGGCCCAGGGGAGAAGAAGACCCGGTTAATCCTGACCTGCCAATTCCCGGTGCCGATGACGGTGCAAGCGGTGTTGGAGTGCTTATGGAATTTGCGAACATTTTTGCTGAACACGAGTTGCCAATCGGAGTGGATATCATCCTTTTTGATGGAGAAGATTATGGTGAAGAAGGTGACCTGGATAACTATTTTTTAGGCTCACGCCACTGGGGAAACAACCCGCCGGTACCAGGATACAGCCCGCGCTTTGGAATACTTCTCGATATGGTTGGCGGACAAAATGCAACCTTTCCAAAAGAAGGGTATTCGATGAGGTTCGCTCCGCGCCTTGTTGATGAAATCTGGTCAATAGGCCGTGAATTCGGGCATACAAACCTGTTTCTAAATGAAAGGGGCGGAATGATTGCAGACGATCACATTATCGTTGAGCAACTCACGGGAATACCGATGATTAACATAATTCATCATCGTGTTGACCCAACTGGCCAGGTTCGTTTTCCACCCTACTGGCATACCCAAAATGATAACCTGGATATCATCGACAGAAATGTACTGCAGGCAGTAGGTGACGTTCTCCTTGAGCTCATTTACAACCGAATACCAACATAAAAAATGGTAAGCCTGTAAAATAGGTTTTACCTGATTAAGCTTTAGACTTCCAAATTCCAGGCACCAAATTCCAAGCATCAAATTCCAAGCATCAAATTCCAAATTCCAAACTGGAAACCATTTGGTTTTATCACCCGGTGCTATGCGCACTACAATCAAGCGATACATAAATTAGCCCGGGATTAAAAATCCTTTTTGTAATTTGTGTTCAAACTTTAGCTCAATAAACGTTTGAAATTTGGTGCTTGGAATTTGGAATTTCTGGCTTAAGCGGGCCAGGATAAAGTAAACTTCAACGTCACAATATTATCTCTTCAACAAACGAACAAAATGAAATACCTCAAATTCAACTTTACCATCCCTGAACACCTACAGGAGTACTTCATCGCCGAGCTGATGGATCTCGATTTTTATGGGTTCGAACAATTTGATGAAAGGATGGAGGCGTATGTTGAACAAAGAAGGTATAATGATAGCCACCGGGAATTTATTGAACAGCTTGTATCGATTTTCCCGGATGTCTCTTTTTCGGAGGAAGAGGAAATAGAAGAACAGAACTGGAATCAAACCTGGGAACAGTCAATTCAACCGCAGAGAATCGGCAGATTTTTGGTGAAGCCAACCTGGTCATCAGAAGTGGCTTCTGATGACCAAATCCTTCTTGAAATTGACCCAAAAATGTCATTTGGGACTGGGTATCACCCTACTACCCGCCTTATTCTCCGTGAACTTGGAAAAATGCCCCTCAAAGGGAAAAAAGTGATGGATGCAGGTACGGGCACGGGAATTCTCGCAATTGCGGCCATAAAACTTGGGGCAGCGTATGCAATTGGTTTTGATACAGACCCATGGAGCAAGGATAACGCATTTGAAAATACATTGATCAATGATGTTCAGGACAGGATAGTGATTCGTTTTGGCGGGATTGAACAGGTAAGCCCGGAGGATTTATTTGACATTTCACTTGCCAATATCAATCGTAATGTAATTTTGGAAATCATACCATTTTTAGTGGCACATACAAATATCGGCGGACAAATTTGCATATCCGGGCTGCTGTATAGCGATGAAGATATCATACGGGCAAAACTATCAGATCAACCGGTAAATATTCTCAACGTTGAACGGGAGGAAGAATGGATTCTTTTTCGCTTTGAAAAAATTGATACCATATCAGGACTGTCATGAATTTGAAAAGCTCTATCGATATAGGTACCAATTCGGTACTGCTGCTTGTATGTGAAATGGAGAATGGAATTATCAATGTTTTACATGAGAAGCAATCGGTTCCCCGGCTTGGCAAAGGGGTGGATGTTGAAAAAAAACTTCATCCTGAAAGTTGTAAAAGAGTTATGAATGTGTTGAGGGATTATCGGCAATTTTTGAATTCGATTGAATCAGGACTTGCTGAATATGCTGTTGTGACAGCAACAAGTGCTGTTCGGGATGCCGGGAATCGTGACGATTTTATCAAGCTGGTGAAAAAAGAGACCGGCTGGGATATCAGGCTATTGAGCGGTGCAGAAGAAGCTCAGATCACATACATAGGTGGATTGAGTGTACTTGAACACCGGCAATCGAACGGAAACCTGGTCATCGATATCGGGGGCGGCAGCACGGAAATTTCTTATGGGAAAGGTTATAAGCTGATTCAGGCAAACTCAGTGGATATGGGAAGTGTCCGTTTTACGGAACGGTTGTTTAAAAATGATCCGCCATCACCGCATGAAATTCAAAATGCCCGTTCAGAAATAAGGAAGTTATTGTTAAGCCTTGAAAAACCGCATGGAGATTTCGATGTGATTGGTGTTGCGGGAACGGTAACATCATTAGCTGCTATTCATTATAATTTAACTGATTACAATACCAACCACTTGAATAGCAGCATTTTAAGACGTGATACCTTGAATAATTCGATTGATGAGTTTTCGAAAATGCAATATCTTACGATTGAAAATAAATACCCGGAATTTATGACCGGACGGGGAGAGGTAATTCTCGCAGGCGCCCTAATACTGGATGAGATCTTATCCTGGTGCGGAAGAGATTTCTGTCTCGTTTCAACTGGCGGCATACGTCATGGAATCATTTTGAACGGATAACTTTTCATTGTTCTGCCATAATTTTTCCCTGGTGTCGCAGACACAATTAAACCCGGATTAAGCTATAGACTTCCGAAGTCTTTCGGAGTTGTGAAAATAACCCTTACATATTAAAAAATCGAAGTTTTAATAAAATGAAGAGAGACTTCGGAAGTCTTTTTCGCCTATTGCTTAATTTGGATTAAACGACAAGTAAGTCATCAGAGGAGTCGTTCCGGGATCATCCCAATTATCTTAAACAGCTTATTTTTAGAAAAACTCGTCAGATGACTCTACGGCATTTTATCGATGAAAGACACCGGGCATTCCGTTGGGAAATGGAACATTTATATAAATATGGTGACAAGAGGTCCGAAGGACGAAGAGTGCTTATTTCTGAATTACAGGGTACTGAAGCCATCTGCAATGAACCGGTTTGGAAACATCATTACCGTATTCGGATGCCAAAGGGTGGAATAGTTAAACCAGTAATAATGGATGGTTCGGCTTCCGTATTAGGTCTTTTCAGATCTTTCCATTACATACAAAGTTGAACCATTTTAATATTGACCAAAAAAAAGGGTAAGTACTTGGTACTTACCCTTTTTATCAATTCGCAAGTATTAGTTAAATAGGAATTCTCACACCTGCCGCGAGTTGAAGCTGGTCGAAACCGCTGAGGAAGAATCTCGGTTCAAAATAAAGTTTTACACCACCGAGATTGTACTCCAGGCCTGCGCCAATTCCAAGGCCGAGTTCTGTATCAGATCCGGATCCGCTAAAGAGTTCATCACCAAAATCGAAGCTGACTTTTGCATAGTGGATACCCAGTGTTCCTAAACCGTACACAATCAAATCATTTTCATTATAGAATATGTAGTTGAAATTGGCATTAACTTCGAGAAAAGTATACGAAATCGTTTCTCCAAAGAAACTGTCTGATCCGATAAGCCAGTAAACGATATCGGCTCCAAGCCTCATATTTTCGTTTAACTCATATGTACCACCTACTTGTATACCGATATCTTCTATATCTGTACCATAGGTCAGACCACCACCGATTGATATTTGAGCAATAGCCGATGAACTAAATACTGCAGTTAGCAAGAAGGCGAAAGCCAGGGTAGTTATTTTTTTCATCATGATGTGATTCCTCGTATTTGGTTTATAATTTTGGTTACAATATTTTGAAGTTACTGATGTTTGAAATCTCAGGTTAGCTTATTAGGATGATATGTATTTCTGTTTTAAAAAAAAATGATATAAATGAGTTCCATTGAAAACTCTAAAGAAAATGTAAGTTTACGTGACAATGCTTCTCCAAGCAGCCTGGAGGATGATGAGTTTGTTCTGAATGCTATGAAGGGCGACCAAAAAGCATATAAAATGCTGATGGATAAATATCAGAAACCACTATACTTCCATGTGCTAAAAATGGTTAAAGACCATGAACAAGTGGAGGATATTGTTCAGGAAGCATTCATGAAAGCTTTTAATAATATTCAATCCTATAATACCAACTATGCATTCTCCACCTGGCTGTATCGCATAACAACTAATCACACCATTGATTACCTGCGAAAAAGAAAATTAAAAACGACTTCCATTCACGACCCTATAAGGACAAAGGATGGTGAAATTGAGATTGAGATCAGTTCACATTATGAAACCGACAGGGGGATCATCAGGAAAGAGAGAAAAGCCATTATCCATGAGGCAATCCATAACCTGCCGGAGAAATACCGCCAGGTGATTGAGATGCGCCATCTTGATGAAATGAGTTATGAGGAAATAGCCAGCGAACTCAATTTACCTCTCGGAACAGTGAAAGCCCATATATTCAGGGCAAGGGAAATGCTTTACAAAGCACTTATAGATAAAAAGGATAAGTTTTGAGCAGGTACTGTATTCTTGTCCGTACCGAAGGCGTCCCGCCGGCACACGGACTTTAGGCCCGTACAACCCGATTCTACCACAGTATTCGTCATTTGCAGGTACACCATCCGGATAACGATGCTTATGAACAGTGACGCGTTACATCAATGCCAGCCCGATCCGGCCACGTTCTACATCAATACTGGTAATTTCAACATTGACGATATCGCCTACGGCAACCACATCATGAGGATCTTCAACACGTTTTCGGGCTTTCCCCATCTTTGAGATGTGCAGCAGGCCATCCTGTTTTACACCGATATCGACAAAGGCTCCAAAATCCACTACATTCCGAACAGTGCCTTCCAGTTTCATGCCCGGCGATAAATCTTCCATTTTCAGTACATCTTGTCTAAGCAATGGTTTTGGCAGCGATTCCCTGGGGTCTCGTCCCGGTTTCAGAAGGTTTTCGATGATAAGCTCCAGGGTGGGAACACCAATGTTTAACTGCCCGGCAATATTTTTTTTGTCAATCCCGGAAAAAACGGATTCCATTTTATTCTGCTCTTTAGAAAGATTTTCAATATCGATGTTGAAAAGGTTACAAAGTTTTTCGGCAGCTTCATAACTCTCCGGATGAATTCCGGTATTATCAAATGGAAACTCACCTCCAGGTATTCTTAAAAATCCGGCAGCCTGCTGAAAACGAAAATCGCCCACACCAGATACCTGTCGCAGTTCTTCCCTGCTTGTAAACCGCCCCTTTTTTTCCCGGAATTCTATGATTTTACGCGCAACATTTCGGCTTAACCCGGAAATGTGTGTAAGCAGTTCAGAACTGGCAGTATTCAGGTTTACTCCAACCTCATTAACACAACTTTCCACAACGTCATCCAGTTTTTTGGAGAGAGAAGTTTGGTTGATATCATGTTGATAAAGTCCTACACCAATCGATTTTGGATCAATTTTTACCAGTTCCGCAAGGGGATCCTGCACACGCCGAGCGATGGAAATATTACCGCGCTGAGCGGCATCCAGTTCGGGAAATTCCTCTCTTGCATTGGCCGAGGCAGAATAAACCGAAGCACCTGCTTCACTGATAACAAGATAATTCAGCCTCTCAGCCGAATTTTTTTCCTTCCGGCTTTGAATTACCCCGGCAATAAATAATTCTGTTTCACGACTTCCTGTACCATTGCCGATCGCAATCAGTGAAACACCGTATGTATCGATATATCGGTTTACAACTGCAGCACTCTCTTCAATTTTTTCCTGCGGTGGAGTAGGGTAAATGGTGCTGCCTGCGAGATAGTGACCCGTTTCATCAACAATTGCTATTTTGCATCCAGTTCTGTAGGCGGGATCTATTCCCATCACTACCTGGTTTTTTAATGGCGGCTGCAGCAAAAGATTTTTCAGATTAGTGGCAAAAGTTTCAATTGCGTGCTGATCAGCTATTTCTGTGAGCTCGTTGCGCAGTTCACGTTCCAGTGAAGGGGAAAGGAGGCGTTTGTAGGAATCTTCAACGGCATCCTGTAGCCAGACTGTAAAAATGGAATGATCATTTGTAATCACCACATCATCTATTCTTTCCAATGTTCGCTCAGTGTTCAGGTCCAGGTTTACAAAAAGCACATTCTCACGTTCTCCCCGGTTCAGGGCAAGTGTCTGGTGCGGCTTGATGAATGATACACGGTTTCTGAATTCATAATAATCCTCAAAATTGGTCCTTCCGTCTGTAGCGGGATTTTTTATAGATGTGATGATACCATATTTCCTCATGATTGCACGCAGGGTATCACGCACATCCGTTGATTCGTTGATCCATTCAGCAACGATATCCAGAGATGTTTTCAGAGCTGTTTCGGCATCAGGTATACCCAACTCAGAATTGATGAACCGGGCGGCAATTTCGATTGGATTTCCTTTTACGGTTTGCTGCTCCCAAATCAGATCTGCGAGAGGTTCGAGCCCTTTTTCTTTCGCAATATCGCCGCGTGTTTTTTTCTTTTTTTTGTAAGGCAGATAGAGGTCTTCGAGAGTTTTCAGATCTTTGCAAGCATTGATTTTCTCTTCAAGTTCGGGAGTTAATTTTTCCTGTTCGCGGATTGCATTGAGGATGGTTTTTTTACGGGCTTCTAGCGTACGGTGAAAATCTACCAGATCGCGCACTGCACGAAGCTGCTCTTCATCCAGGCCGCCGGTAGCTTCCTGCCGGTAACGTGCCAAAAAAGGGATGGTGGCGCCTTCATCAATAAATGAGGCAACAGTCTGAACTTGTTTCACTGAAAATTGAAGAGTTGTGGCAATATGGCTGAATATCTGAGAATCGGTCATGGATGTTGTATCTTATAGTTTAATCGTTACAATGTAATGCAGAAGGTGGATGAAGAATATGTTCCTAAAGGTAATAAATGATTTGCGATAGACCGAGTGGCTGAGTGAGTGATGGAGTGATGGAGTGATGGAGTGATGGAGTGATGGAGTGATGGAGTGATTTTTCCCTAATTCTAAATCGGTTTATTGGTTCATGACAAATCAGATTGCCGTGGCGAAATATGGTTTTCGGTCTCCGGACCTCGTTCCATTTCCCATCGGGATGGCGGTGTAAAATTTGTGGTAGAACCATCCTAAAAATGAAATATCAGTTAATTCTTGTTTAAAGTCAGGATTTTCTTGAAAGGGAAATAACCATCATTCACCTCTTTGTTGTATTTTATGATTTTGGTAAAAAAAGGCTGAATAATAAACATCTGAGGGCACAAACCCATATGAAAATTTCATTAAATGAACTTGGTGAGGCAGCTGTTGAGTTTGCAAAAGCCGGGGGAGATTCCACACTAAACTATTTCAAAAAATCGTTCGAACTAGAAAGAAAAGCAGACCAGTCGCCGGTAACAAATGCAGACAGGGAAGCGGAAATGATTATCAGGAAAAAAATTCAGGATAATTTTCCCGGTCATGGAATCATTGGTGAAGAGTTTGGCAAAGAAAATGAAAACAGTGAGATTGTATGGGTACTTGACCCGATCGATGGCACCAAGTCTTTCATTCACGGAGTACCATTTTACACAACTCTGATTGGAGTGTTGGTGCATAACAGGCCGGTAGCCGGCGTTATATATGCGCCGGCATTGGGAGAAATGGTATCCGCTGTAGTCGGTGGAGGTTGTTTTATGAATGGTGAAGTGGTAAAAGTTCGAGAATGCAACAAATTATCGGATGCCACATTCCTTACAACCGATGTTACAAGTTTTGAAAAATTTGGCTTACAGAAATCTATGGAGGAACTTATTGGTAAAACAAGGCTTCACAGAACCTGGGGCGATGCGTATGGACATATGATGGTTGCCACAGGACGTGCGGATATAATGATTGATGCAATATTACATATTTGGGATGCGGCAGCCCTGATGCCAATTATAACCGAGGCGGGTGGATCTTATTCCGATTTAAATGGAAATAATTCAATTGAAACGGGCAATGCATTATCATGCAATAAGTTATTAAAAAATGAGATACTTAATATATTTGATCAATACAGGTAATATGAGCCATAAGGCAAGTTTTCTTCTACTCTTTTTTCTAATTTTCTCTTCCTGTCTTTATGCTCAAAACTGGGATTTTGAGAAATATCCGAGGCTTCAGGTAGACCTCACTCATATGGATGCTGAGATCAGGATTACTGATGGAGGATTAATTGAGGGTGATATTCGTTACAGTGGCACAATGAGGCAAAGCCGCACAGACAGTATCAAATTGCATGCTATCGGGATGAACATTATTTCGGTTGCTGTTAACGGCCAAAATAAAGAATATCGGGCCGATGATGATAAAATGGTAATTATGCTAAACCAGACGCTTACCCGCGGCCAAACGGTTAACATCCGTATACAGTATGATACTGAGCCCGGTTTTGGTGTTCATGTTAATTCGAACGGTACAATCTGGACGTCATTGCTGCCAAAAACTACACGGCACTGGTTACCTGTAATTGATCATCCCAGGATAGCTTTCACCTCAGAAATTGCATTTACATATCCAACCGGGAAAATAATGGTTGCCTCAGGAAGGAGAGGGAGTTCTGAATTATTAAGTGTGGATGAAGAAATCACAACCTTCTCATCAACCCGTCCTGTTCCGGCGAGTGCTTTAAGCTGGGCGGTAGGTAATTTTCGTGATGTAAGTTCCACTACTTCTCAGGCTGCCGGTTTTACGGCATTTCAAAGACGCTCAGACCCACAGATTTACATTTATTCTGAAACAGGTTCCAATAACACGGAACTTCTTGGGGCAGCAGCCGATGCTTTTCAGCGAGTACAGCGTGAACTTGGGTCCGAATTTCCATTTCGTGACCTTCATATCGTAGTACTTGAAGAAGATTACTGGGAAACAAAGAATTATGGAGCCGGTGTTATATTTGTACAGGGAAACTCCGGGGACCTTGTGCAACAGATCCAGATAGGTACTTTAGCGCAATGGATTGGTACACATATCCGTGAAGAACAGTGGAGTGACGCCTCTGCCATTCACATGCTGCAAGCACTTTATGCGAACCGGTTATTCAGTTTTGACTTGAAAACTGATCCGGAAACAGAGCCATATCATATGTTTTCAAATCGAAAACTTTCCGGCTGGCAAAGCTTTTTACAACAAGAAAATTCAAGCCAATTTGCCGATGATGCGGTATTGACAATTACCGAAATATTGACACAAACAGGCCGAACACTTAGCTGGCATGATTTCGCCAAACTGGTTTATGATAAAACGGGGCAACCCTATTTTTCAGGGTTTGAACCTTCGGCGCCTGATATCCGGTCACTTCCGGCAGATTCCTATGATTACTCAGCAAGAATTGTTTGGCAGGAAGGTTCCGGTACAGCAGAAATACATTTTGAGGCACTTGGCAGACCCATTGATGAATTGGTAACAGTACGCGTAACTGAGGTCACTTTTACAGACACCCGAAGCCATGAAGTAACCTTTTCCGGACAATCGGATGGCATGGTAATCAATATATCGGGAGGTGTTGAAAACCTGATTCTTCACATCGACAATAGGGACGATATAACGTTGCATGTTGATAAACCATTTTTATTTTGGGTTCACCAATTACGAAACGATGACAATCCCGCGAGGCGTGCCGATGCTGCAAGAGGGCTTTCCCGCTACACGGATAATCCGGATTTGCAGCTTGCCCTGAACGATTTGCTTCAATCAGAAACTGATTCGGACGTAATTGCGGAAATTGTACGTTCCATATCGAGAATAACATCTGGTGCATCGGGAACCGAAGAACGATTTATCCAGTTTACTTCGTCGCAACATCCAAATTCAGTTCAGCTGGCTGCCACGGAAGCTCTTTCCAATTTCAGAAATAATGAAAGGGTGATAAGCCGCATCAGGACGATCATTATCCAGACAAACAACCGGGATATTCGCCGTGAAGCGATTTATTCACTTGGTGAGGTTACAGATGAAACACAGTTTCAAAGTTTTGTCGAAGATTTTGTTACACGCGAAAATATATTGAGTGAGGTGCCATTATTGTTACGTCTACTTGCTGAAAAAGGGGGTGCTGAAGCTGCTGTTGATATAGCTCAAACTTTTATTTCTCAAGAATTTCCGTTTGATATCAGGTACCATGTTCTTGATGTTATGTTAGAATATGACCAATCACCGGCAAACTGGAACAACAGGCTGCCCGATTTGCTGAGTGACCGGCACCCCCGGATTCGCTATAAAGCCGTCCAGTCGCTCGATAGGTTAAATCCCCAGCAACGTCGCCGGATAGTTGAACAACGGATTGATGATGAATATGATGAAAGGGTGAAAATGCTGCTGCAATAATTTAGGCAGTGTTTTGCAGATCATCTGAGGGGAAAGCAGGCTGGATGGTTGATGCAACATCCAGCATCCAATATCCCGAAACCCCTATCAGTCACAACGCCTGCCTTATCCACCAGGTTCCGGCTGAGTTATCTCACTGCCTGATCCATTTTAATAAATCTTTATATCCTACTGTACTGCCATAGCTTAGTATACCTACTTTATAAATTTTTGAACTAAGCCACATAGTGCCTGCGAAGGTTAGTATCATAAGTATTACTGACAGGCTGATTTGCCAGAATGGTACATCCGTGATTGCGATTCTTGTGATCATTAATATTGGGGAGAAAAAAGGGATCATTGAACTTACTACTGAGAGAACACTGTCCGGGCTTCTCCACGTATGAAACATGATGAAATAGGCAATCATTATCGGTATTGTTACAGGCATCATCAGCTGTTGAGTATCGGTGTCAGAATCGGCGGCTGAACCGATCGCGGCAAATAGTGAACTATAGAGCAGATACCCGAGAATAAAGAATAGAATGAAGTATATAATCAGCGATGTTTCCAGGGTCGGAAGGTTGAATATTGCAGGCAATTCAGTTTCTGCAACTGCCATATCGCCCGCAAGCTGTCCGGGTTCCATAAATGACATAGCCAAAGGGCCTGCAATGCTGGATAATCCTAAAAACGCGAGAATCCAGATACTCAATTGTGTAATAGCCAAAGCACCAACACCTGCCATTTTCCCAGTAAGCAATTCAATAGGCTTCACAGAAGAGGCAATTACTTCAATGATACGGTTGGTTTTTTCTTCTATTACACCGCGGGTAATGTAACCGCCATAACTGAATATTGCTATAAAAATGATAATTCCGAGTATCATCCCAACAAAAGAAAGGAAGATCGTGTCATCATCCTGTTCTTCACCTTCCCTGGTGAGCCGGCGGGTATCCAGGGAGATTCGCGCATCGTAAATCTGTTGAATTTCTTCGGATACATCAGCCCGCCGAAGTCTTTCTTCGCGAATAACCTGGCGAAAGTCCGACTCAACAGACATGATGAATTCCATTCCACCACTGCCACTGTAAATCAGTTCCGGGTTTCTTCCCTCTGTAATATTATCTTCTGTAATTACGATATAACCGGTTACCAGCTCCCGTTGAACCATGGTGCGAAGAGAGTCAACTGCCAGGTGGGAATAATCCAGGTATCTGCGCTCATTCATTGCACGCAGGGATTCTGCCACATTGCCGGTTTCATCTTTAATAGCTACCTCAAATGCCACATCACTTTCCCAAATGGCAATAAATACCATGATACCGATAAAAGCCGCAAACCCGACAGGTACCAAAATGGTTGCCCAGATAAACCCCTTGCTGCGTACCCTGGTGATATATTCGCGTTTCAGCACAAGAAAAATTTGACGCCAGTTCATTTCAAAAGCTCATTTTGTTTGATATTATCTTCACCCACGGTAGAGATGAAAATTTCATTCAGTGATGGTTCAACAAGTTGAAATTTATGAATTTCCGTCTTCTCCAATGCTTTACGGAGAATTTGCTGATGATTCAGCCCGTTCAGAATTCTGATTTCAGCAAAATTGGTAGACCTGTTATTGATGCGAACATCCGTGAGTTCGTCAAGAAAACCGGGATCACCCTCAAACTCGATGAGTACCGTATTTTTACCGAATTCTTTCTTTAATTGCCGAAGGTTGCCTGTCAGCACTACTTTACCGTTGTTAAACAGGCAAATGTCGTCGCACATTTGTTCTACCTGTTCCATTCGGTGAGTGGAAAAAAGGATGGTTTTTCCTTTTTCCCGCAGCTCAATGATAATTTCTTTCAGAAGCTCACTATTAATCGGATCAAGCCCGCTAAAAGGTTCATCAAAAATGTAGATATCAGGGTCATGTACAATTGTGGCGATAAACTGAATTTTTTGACTCATTCCTTTCGACAGTTCACCAACAAACTTTGAGTGCCAGTCGTAAGCGCTGAATCGCTTCAGCCAGTACCGGATCTTTTCCCGGGCGTTAGCCACTTTCAAGCCTTTTAGCTGAGCCAGGTACAGCAGTTGTTCGCCAACTCTCATTTTCTTATATAATCCGCGTTCTTCCGGCATGTAGCCGATCCATTTTTGGGTTTTTGGACTTGCTTTTTCTCCATTGATGAGGATTTCTCCTTCATCCGGGGGCATGATATCGTTGATCATCCGAATTGTTGTTGTTTTGCCGGCGCCGTTTGGACCTAACAAGCCGAAAATTTTTCCTTTTTCTACATTAAAGGAGACATTTTCAACCGCCATGGTTTTTCCAAATGATTTGGATAATCTGATAACCTGAATGGGAAATGACATTAAACAATAATATATTTAATACTTATTTTAATAAAAAACAGCGTGTAAGGTAAGGAAAAAACTGCTTATAAAAGAACGTAATAATAATTTGACGCTGGTTTAATAAAAAATATATAGGTTTGGTTTGCAGGCGAGGTTTAAGATAATTATTAAGAAAACATGATATAAATTGCAGATATTATACTATCTAAACGAAATTTTTAAAACACAGTAAGTGTATTATCAAAAAGTAAAGAGAATTGCAGGTGGTGCAATCTTTTTATTTCTTCAGACAAGGAAAAAGGGAAAAATTTTGTAATTATTGAACCATATTTCCAGATGTAATGAAAATTATCCATATTACAGCAGAATGTTATCCTGTAGCAAAAGCGGGGGGGCTTGGTGACGTTGCGGGGGCGCTTCCAAAATACCTGAACAAGGCTGGGCATACTGCTTCCGTTATTTTGCCGCACTTTCATAACAAGTGGCTGCAGAAAGCACAAACTGAAATGATTTTTGAAGGGAGGGCGCCTTTTGGCCATTCTTCATTTGCATTTCGGGTAAGCCGCCTTGTGAAACCGGGACTCGGTTTCGAGTTGATACTCATTGATATTCCCGGCCGTTTTGACCGTCCGGGTGTCTACCTGGATCCGTGGTCAGGTTATCCGTATTGTGATGAAAAAGAACGTTTCTTCAGTTTCCAGATAGCAGCTCTGGAGTGGATTCAGCAACAGGAAGATAAACCGGATGTGATTCACTGTCATGATCATCATACGGCTCTTGTCCCTTTTATGATGACTCAAAGCTATCATTTCAGTTCTCTGAAATCTCTGCCCACCGTACTCACCATACACAATGGTGAATACCAGGGCAGGTATGACATGGAGAGTGCAGGGCTGTTGCCGGATTTTGACCCGTTCTATTCCGGCCTGCTGGACTGGGACGGAAAGCTTAATTCTCTGGCATCAGGAATTAAAACGGCCTGGAGGGTGAGCACGGTTTCCAAGGGTTACCTGAAAGAGCTGCAGGATTATTGTCATGGTTTGGAAATTCTTCTTCGTAAAGAATCAGGAAAATCAACAGGGATTCTGAATGGAATTGACAATGAAGTCTGGAACCCGGAAACGGATGAATTTCTTGTGGAAAACTATTCTATCACAAATTTTAAATCCGGAAAAGAGAAAAATAAAGCATACTTGTGTGAACAATTCGGTCTGAAAGAAGACCGGCCTCTTTTTTCGTTCATTGGCAGACTGGTTAGGGAAAAAGGAGCCGATATGATTCCTGATTTAATCAGGGAATGCAAATACCGCAAAATTGAAGCATCTTTTTTTGTGCTCGGTACTGGCGAACCCTACCTGCATTCGGTTTTTGAAGGCCTGCAGGGTGAGCATACCGGATACTTCGACTCACGTCTTGAGTATAATGAACAACTCGCACACAGAATTTACGCGGGCAGTGATTATCTGCTGATGCCTTCGCGGGTGGAACCTTGCGGGCTGAATCAGCTTTATTCTATGAGATACGGTACAATTCCTTTGGTAAGAAAAACCGGAGGTTTGGCCGATACGGTGATTGATGTTTCAAATGAAGACGGTTACGGACTGGTGTTCAATAATTTCAATCTGAAAGAGGCTTTATCTGCTGTTGAAAGAGGTGTGGAATTGTTCAATAAAAAACGTTTATTTGACGCTACATGCAAGCGGATTATGACGCTTGATTTTTCATGGGAAAAAGCTGCGAAAAACTATATAAACATGTATCAATCAATGAAAAAAGGAGATAAATAACTATGGAAGATACAACAATTGCGATTATTCTCGGAGGCGGAAGGGGCACCCGCTTAGATCCCCTTACAAGGCATAGAAGTAAACCGGCTGTACCTATAGCCGGCAAATACAGACTGGTTGACATTCCAATTTCCAACTGTCTTAATTCAAGAATCAGAAAAATATTTGTACTTACACAGTTTAATTCTGCTTCGCTCAACAGGCATATAAAAAACACCTATCACTTTGATAATTTTTCTAATGGTTTTGTGGATATTCTTGCTGCTGAACAGACACCAAAAAGCCAGAACTGGTTTCAAGGTACCGCTGATGCCGTGAGGCAATCAATCCACCATATTGCAAATTATGATTACAGCCATGTTTTAATCTTATCCGGTGACCAGCTCTATCAGATGGATTACAGAAAACTGCTGGAAGTGCATCAAAGAGATAATGCTGATCTTACAGTTGCCACTATTCCCGTGGATGCTTCTGAAGCAACTGGCTTTGGAATCATGAAAACGAATGATGACGGGATGATCGAAAGTTTTGTGGAAAAACCATCGGCAGACGAGCTGGATAAATGGGCTTCAGAAACCGCACCGGAAATGCAGGCCCAGGGAAGGGTATACCTTGCATCAATGGGTATCTATGTATTCAGCAAAGATGTTCTGCTTAAGCTGTTTAAAGAGAATCCTGATGCTACTGATTTTGGAAAAGAAATTATTCCGAAAGCGATAGAGGAGGGGAAAAGAGTCTCAAGTTATTCTTTTAAAGGATATTGGACCGATATTGGAACCATCAGTTCCTTTTATGAAGCCAATCTTGAGCTGGCCGACCCGCTTCCCGCATTTAACCTGTATGATAATGAGCAGGTAATCTATACCAGGGCCAGATTGCTGCCCGCTTCAAAACTCACCGGTACTAACCTTGAAAGGGTTCTCGTTGCAGAAGGCTGTATCATAGAGGCAAGCCGGATTGAACGATCCGTTATCGGTATACGATCAAGGATTGGTAAGGGAACCACAATTGAAACATCTATCGTAATGGGTAATGATCATTTTGCAACCCAGGAAGATTTTGAACAACAGTTACACGACCGGCCTCTTATGGGAATAGGGCAGAGGTGTTTTATAAGCAGGGCCATTATTGATAAAAATGCCCGAATCGGCAATGATGTGAAAATTACCGGCGGAACACACCTTGAAGACGGTGAATATGAAAAACATTCCGTAGTTGACGGTATTGTCATCATACAAAAAGGTGCAATTATACCGGACGGTTACAGCATTTAGTAATGTGATTTTTACTTCTTAAGCAACCTTGCAGCGTCCGCAGGACCTCTGCCAAAGGCATAGCTTCGGTGCAAATCTCAAATTCCACATTCCAAAACGTTGGTATAATTAACATTTGACTTTTTCGGTAGATCGAGGCCTAAATTGTGGGTAAAAAATGTTTGAAATTTGGTGCTTGCGCCAAAGGCGTCCCGTTGGGAGAATTTGCCCCGAAGGGATCACTTTGTGGAATTTTTTACTATTTTTGTTCAGAAGTTAACTTTATAGACACTATGTAAATCCGCGACAGTATTCCCGACGAGAATCCCGTGTCGCAGAACTTACAACCATAAAAAATTCATCGGATGGAGAGAAGGTTTATTTTGAACCAGACTAAAATATTTGTTCAAAACTACTTTCTATTGGAGTCGGTTTTTTTGTATCCTTGATTATCAAATATATCAGAAACAGGAACCCCGTCTAAAGAACATGAATCGATTTTCTGTGATTCGAAATCTAACTGCAATTCTTTTACTGGCAGTGATTATCGGATCGTACATGGCTGTTACAAATATCACATCGGAACCAGACATTTCCGAGTCTGAGCCCGAAGAATGGGTGATGGATCATTCCCTGTCGATATTCCTGGAAGAATTTGAAAAGAATTTTGAGGAAGGTCTATACGGCGAACAAATCCCAGGCGGTGCTGTAGTTATCGTAAAGGATGGGCGGGTTGTATTTCAAAAAGGATTTGGTGTAAAAGAGAGAGGGAAGCCCGAAAAAGTGGATGAACATACCGTATTCAGATTGGGCAGCCTGTCTAAAGGCTTTGCCTCGGTTCTGTCGGGAGTTTTAGCGGAAGAAGAAGTAATTAGCTGGGATGATCCGGTTTTCCGTTATGTGAATCACTTTAGGCTCAGTGATCCGTATCAAACCGACCGAATTCAAATCAGGCATTTACTGGCCCATACGCTGGGATTACCGCGACATGCGTATACAAATTTGATAGAAGACGGAATGCCACTGGATTTGATTATTCCCCGATTTGAACAGGTTCCACTGATCACAAGAGAAGGCGTTCAGCACTCTTATCAGAATGCTGCTTTTTCAGTGATAGAAAAAGTGCTGGAAGTCAAGTCGGACAGCGACTTTAACACACTGCTACATGAAAGGCTATTAAAGCCTTTGGACATGAATCATTCCTCCATGGATTATGCCGGTATTATGAATTCAGGGAATAAAGCAATACCTCATTTGCATCATTCAAGTGCCCGGGGACGCGTACCTGTCCCAATTTCACATAGATATTACAACTCGGTTTCATCAGGTGGTATTAATGCTTCTGCCTCGGACATGGGGAAATGGCTGCTGTTGTTAACAGGGCATTATCCTGAAATTATATCTAAAGAGACACTCGCAGAAATATTTGAACCGATAGCTACCATCCGTAATAACCGATTTAGCCGGCATTGGGATGGAGTGAATATGTCTCATTATGCTATGGGCTGGAGGGTGCTTGATAATCATGGGCAGAAAATCGTTTACCACGGTGGATATGTAAATGGATTCCGCAGTGAGATCGCTTTTGCTCCTGAAGATGGGACAGGAATCTGTATTCTGATCAATACCAACTCAAGCTATCCGTTAACCGTAATCCCGGGCTTTTTTAATCACTTTAAATCGACTCCCTGGGACGTTATTTCAGAGTGATGTATACCACCTTACAGGTGTTTTACCTGTATGGCCTGGAATTCTCTTTTCAACTCCATTGTAGTGATTTCCCGCAAACCTAAACAGAGCCTCATCAGGCAATGTAGGGTTGAAATGTTTTGACGGCTAAGCCGCAGTCCGGTTCCACAATTTTTTTCGTGACATCATCAATTGATTTTATTTCAGATCGAAAATTGATCACCCTTTTTTTCTCGCAGAGTTACGCAGTTAACCCAAGTTGCAGCTAACTATCATCAAAGCATTGTAAAACAGTACTTTGATTTTTTTTGAGTACCGGTTTGTGTACTACGGATTTTCGTTTCACGAAGGGATAATTTCGATATCCCAGTGCCTGATAGATTTCTTTTACCTTGGCTTTGGGCTGGGTGCATCGTCTTACGGAAACAATCTCATCAAAGGTATTTTGTCCGCACGTTGTAATCACCTTCTGAGTGTTGGTAATCCTGAGGATCTCCTTCCAACTGTGGTTGATCCCCTTTTTTTTGAGTTGGTAACGAATGGTGTTTACCAGCCAATAGGCCAACAACCCCAGGTGAATGTGAGCAATGGCCGCATCATCGTTTTTGTGGTAGATTGGGCGAAGGTCCAGCTCTGTTTTCAGGCATCGGAAACTG
>RECI01000278.1 GCA_007694095.1 Balneolaceae bacterium
GATCGGCAATCGGGGGTGAGATTCGACAGACGAGAAAAGCAATCGTCAGTCGAGGAGATACTTCGATATTCGATATTCGGTGTTCAGTATTCGATATTCAAAAGTGTTCAGTATTCGATATTCAAAAGCGTTCAGCTCAAGATTCTGAATTCATTAGTTTTAAGAATAGAGATCCAGATTGTCTGAATTCTATTGGGGGATGCGATATTTTTTTTGCTGCGAATCAGATTTTAAAAGTTTTACGATTACTGAAGCCAGTGAATCAGCTGATACTGCATTTATTCCATTTCCAAGGCTGCTAATTCGTTTTGGCATATCCCAAATCAGAGAGCTCTCTTCGCTTTCCAACAGAACATTACCGCCGTGCTTCATTACCATCTTCGCTCCCAAAATACCGTCATTTCCTTTACCTGACAGAAATATACTGAGTACTCTTCCTCCGTATGCTTGTATGGCAGAGCGAAGTAACACATCAATGGATGGTCTGCTTCTGTGCTCTCGCGGGCCCCGGTGCAAACAGATCCGATTTCGGGTACTGTCATTTTTTATTACCGTATGATAGCCTCCCGGTGCAACATAAATCTGCCCCGGAAGAAGCACGCTGTTTACCCTGGCCTCTCTTACATTCAAAGGGGTTAATCTATCCAGCTCCAAAGAAAGTTCTTCCGTATAAATTTTGGGCATATGCTGAACAATTACCACCGGTACGGGTAAACTTTCTGGCAGCTGTGAGATCAATTTATACAGAGACGTAACTCCACCCATACAACTGCCAATAACGATCAGTTCAGTACTGGTTGGAGTCATCCGGCTTCTGCCAGCCGAAAAGCCTTGTGTTGTGGCACGGCTGCTGCTAACCGACAGGGGTTTATTTATTCTCTCGCAATTTAATTTTGGAATGGATTTAATTAAAGGCAGCAGCCTTTTCTGGAAGTGCCTGTTGGCCAAAATTAGCCCTATTCTCTTGTCGGGTTTAGTTACGTAATCAATTGCTCCGTCTTTTAAACCCTGCAGTGCTGTTGCGGCGCCCTCCCTGTTCAATGGAGTTAACAGAACAACAAAAACATCCGGAAACTCTTTGCGAAGCTGGTAAAAAAGGTTCATTTCATCAGAATCACTGCTCTTTACCCCCAACATAATCACATCGGGCTTTTGCTCTTTAATTTTCGGCATAATGCTGTCAACTCCGCAGAACCCGGTTGAACAAGTAAGATTCACTTCTTCTTTCTTCCTCAGCATGCTGGCTAAAATCTGCCTCATTAAAACATCAGAATCTATGACGAAAACTCTTACTTCACGCAATCTCTTTTCTTCTTTCATATTCTTACCCTTTACTGATTGCTAAATAAACTCCCATTTTATTTAATATAATAAGATTCCAGCTCTTAAGCAGTAAACAGGCTGCCTGCCAAAAAGCAGCCATAAGGTGCTGTTCAGATACATTATAATTCTAACACCCCTTACAGTTAAGTGTCAGTCGTCAATCACCTGCTTTTAAAAGAAGGTGAACAGTATGCTTTTTCCCATCTTTGACGAAAGGAATTATTGCAGTACCATTCTTACTATCTGCTGGTTTATCGTCGATGGTTACTTTTAAGGAACCTGATTCCAGCCTGTCTGGGTTTTCAACATGAAGGTGGTATTCGGTTTGGCCATCATCAGCTTTCAATCTGATTTTAAACTCCTTCCAATCTGACGAAACAGACGGCCGAAGCGTGATGGAATCTTTTGAATATCTGAAACCCAGTATAGATTCAAGCGCTACGCGGTAAAACCACCCGCCCGAACCGGTATACCAGCTCCATCCTCCCATTCCTGTTAACGGAGGTTCACCATAAACATCTGCTGAAATAACGTAGGGTTCGACTTTATATTGGTTTACACCTTCGGGGCTGAGTGCATGATTAACAGGGTTGATCATGTTGAGATACCGAACCGCCCTGGATCCCATTCCTTTTTCAGCCATTGCTTTAATCAGCCAAAGTGCCCCGTGTGTATACTGGCCGCCATTCTCTCTCACACCGGGTATATATCCCTTAATGTAACCGGGATCTTTTTCAGTCATATCGAACGGAGGGGCCAGCAGCCTGATGATTTTATCGTGTTCCGAAACCAGGTGCTTCCCGGCAGAGTTCAGCGCTTTTTCTGCTTTTTCATCTGTTGCGGCTCCCGAAATTACCGACCATGCCTGCGAGATCGCATCAATTTTGCACTCTTCGTTTTCTGATGATCCTAGCGGTGTGCCGTCATCATAAAATGCACGAAGATACCACTCTCCATCCCAGCCATCGCTGTTCAGGCGCTGTTTCAGTTTTTCTGCAATTTCACCGTAACGTTCGGCCCGGGAGGCATCATTTCGGTTTTTTGCAATTTCTGTGAACCGGTTCAAAATTCCATAGATAAAAAATCCAAGCCACACGCTTTCGCCTTTGCCTTGTTCGCCTATCCGGTTCATTCCGTCGTTCCAGTCACCTGCGCCAATCAGCGGCAGCCCGTGCTCACCAAATTTCAGGGAGATATCAATAGCACGACAGCAGTGATCATAAATTGATTCCGGCTCATTCAGCACTTCGGGCACCAGGTACACCTCATGTTCATCATCTTCGAGCTGCCTTGATTGTATATACGGTGCTGTTTCGTCCAGAATCGATTCATCCCCGGTTGATCTTATATAGAAGTCGGTTACATAGGCCAGCCAAAGCCGGTCGTCGGTTATTTTAGATCGTATTCCCCTGCCCGTTGGCGGGTGCCACCAGTGCAGCACATCCCCCTCCTTAAACTGTTTCTCTGCGTGAATAAGAATCTGGTTTCTTGTGATTTTTGGGTCCACGTAGAGAGCCGCAGTTGCATCCTGAAGCTGATCCCTGAACCCGTAGGCTCCCCCGGCCTGGTAATAGGCGGTTCTTGCCCACATCCTGCAGGAGAGATTCTGGTACATCAGCCAGCCATTCATAATCAGATCGAGCGATTTATCGGGTGTTGATACCTGAATCAAATCCAGTTTAGAGCTCCATTCGCTTTTACATTTCTCAAACAACTCTTTCACTGCCCGGGGGTTTTCATAAGACGAAATCAGCTGTTCAGCATCGGTTTCTGTTTTGCTCTCACCTTCAGCAAATGTCAGTTCCACACTCTCGCCCGGCGGAATAGTTACCGTCACCTGAAAAGCCGCACACGGGTCGCCTCCGGCTTCAGTATCGCCATCAAGATGTTCGCCTGTTGTAAGTGCCTTTGCACTGTCAAGCGACCGGTTACGGCCTATAAACGCCTGCCGGTTTGTTGTAATAAACCTTTCTGCATCGGCCGGGAGGCCGGGCACGGCTGCAAACACAACCCGCCCTGCAAACTCATTGTTATAGCTGTTTCGGGAAAAAATGGCTGAATCATCAGATGATGTATTCTGGATGATATATCTCGACGAGATATTCCTGTTTACTCCCAAAACCCTGTCCAGGTACCGGTATACCGAAAGCTGCCGTGGCTTATCACTTTGGTTCTGTATTGTTAGCAGAGATAGTTTTACCGGATCTTGCCCGGGAACAAACTGAATGAGCTCCTGCTTTAAATCTTCTGATTCGTGTTCGTACCGGGTATAACCGAATCCATGAACAACTTTATAAAAACCGCCGCCAGGCACCGGCCCCGGTGTGGGCGACCAGTATACCTTTCGGTCATGATCACGGATGTAAAAAGCCTCGGAGTGGTCATCCAGAACCGGATCGTTCGTCCAGCTGGTTAGCTTGTTCTCTCTGCTGTTCTCACTCCAGGTATAACCGGCCCCTTTTTCCGTTGCTATAAATCCAAATCCGTCATTTGCAATCACATTAATCCAGGGCGCGGGCGGAAAGAGAAGCTGGCCGGTATCCGGATCGGGTTTAATAAAAATATGGTATTCTTTGCCTGTCTCAGAAAATCCACCAAATCCATTAAAGAAATGCAGGTTTTTGGTCTGTTCAGAAATGGCATCATCAAAATCTTTAAGCTTCATTTCCGATCGCACGTAGTTGTCGGCATCATGTTTAATCAGCCACGATTCCGTATCTCTTTCTCTTTTCAGTTTCGATAAATTTGGCAGTTTATTATCAAACACAATGTGAGCAACAGTCAGCATCATTGTCAGGTCTTCTACGGGCATTTTATCGGATCGATTTACAAATATACCTTCCCGTTTATTCACCAGGTCTCTTTCTGTTGATGCGTGTATCTCCTGCATGATAGCTTCTTGTACTTCATCAATGTATCCCGGTGCATGGTCGTTAATGAACAATAATTCCGTGGCAATACCTTTCATCCTCCAGAAACCATGCGCTTTCAACAGGGTTTTTACGCTCTTAATTTGATCCATATCATGTATTCTGAATACGATCAGCGGAAAATCGCCCGAAATGCCGTAAGCCCAAAGATCCTGCTGTTTCTTCCGGTTATCCTTCAGCTTTTTCACATTTGTTCTAAAAGCCTTGTCAGGATACAGAGCGTAGGATACAAGCTTTTGGAAATTGTGTGCTTCTTTAGATGTTATTCCGAGGTGGTTCAGTTCCACAGTGCTGTAGACGGAAGCCAGGTCGTATGCCCGATCTGCAGAGTGGCGATTGTCGTAGGTATCGGCAAGCTCTTCTGCCTCCTCACTTGTTTCGGCAAAACCGAGGCCAAATATCAATTCTGCCTTCTCGCCCGGTTCAAGTTTAATTGTTTTCCGAAGACTTACAATCGGGTCGGAGACATTGCCCTGTGAGCCTTCGAGTGTGTTGCCGGGGTCCATTGCCGCCGGATGACTTAACGAGCGCCCCCTCCCGATAAATTTAGACCGGTCGGTTTCGAACTGAAGAGGCTCGGTGAGATTATCCTGCTCTTCTCCTGCAAATGTGTGAATCATCCACAGCGGCTTCTCATGTTCACTCCTGGGCCTTCGTTTTGCAAGAATGGAGTGGTGTTCAGCCAGGTAATCGGTTTGTATAAAAAGCTTCGAAAAAGCCGGGTGAGAGTTATGATCTTGCGCCCGGTTCAACACCACCTCGGCATAACTGGTAACTTCAATTACCCTTTGCTTTTTAGAGTAGTTGGTAAGGGTAATTTTTCTCAGCTCAAACGGGTGATCCGGCGAAATAGCAACCGACGTTGTGGTCTCAATCCACTCATCCACCCTGCTTGTTACGATTTTACCGTTTTGAAACCAGGTATCGTACCGATCGGGTTTTCTCTTAACCGGCTGATGCATGGCCGACCAAAACTCGCCGCTTTCCTTATCTCTGACGTAGAAAAAGAGCCCGAGAGGATCTGTGGCAGGATCCGGGTTCCAACCGGTAAGTGAGTATCCGTTTATACGGGATGAACCTGTACCGGCATGGCTCAAAAACAGTGAGTATTTTCCGTTCGATAACATATGAAGCCGGGGCGGAGAACTGTCGAGTTCCTTTATCGTGGCATGTTCAACAAGGGTCTCCATGGATTGCTGTTCGCCCGGCTCCAGTTCCACATCAATCGGGTGCGGCTCTTTAATGGGCGCTCCTCGCGGAATTCTTTCCTGTAAAATCAGCTCACAACCCTTAATCCGCAGATCCGCATGAAACCATTTGTGAACCTCCCAGTTATTCAGAACATTCTCGATGGCCAGCAGGCTCATACCATGGTGATGTACCATGTAGATTTTTACAACCTTATGAGTTTTATCTTCACTCATTCGGGTGGGTGTAAAATCGATGGCATCATAAAAGCCATATAATCCATAACCACCCAGTTTTTCCAGTGCGCCAAGATTTTCAAGCGACGATTTCGGATCTAGCATAAGAGAAAGCAGTGAAGCGTACGGAGCCACTACATACTCCTCAGAAAGCCCTCGCTTTAACCCCAGCCCGGGAGCACCAAATGCACGGTATTGATAGTGCATGTCGATATTCAGAAAGTAGTAGGCGCTTTCTGAGTAGCCCCATGGCTGGCTGTTTTTCTTTCCATACTCCTGCTGCCACCGCACAACATTCTGATTGGTATGATTCAAAAGTGTATCCGAATAGGTTCGCATAAAGAGCAGGGGCATCAGGTACTCAAACATTGTACCTCCCCAGGAGAGAAGAATCTCATTGTGGTTCAAACTTGTTAATCTCCGGCTCAGCCTGAACCAGTGTTCCACAGGTATATCGCCTTTGGCAATCGCAATGTAGGATGCAATCCGCGCTTCGCTTGCAAGCAGGTCGTATGTTCCGGAATCGAGCTGCGCCTTCTCCACATTATAGCCAATACTGAAAAGCCCCTTTTTCTTGATATAAAGAGGTGTAAAATTCATCTCTTCGATTAACCTGCCCGCTTTCTCAACTATCTCATCTGCATAGTATTTCCACTTATTAAGCAGTTTTGAGGCATCGCTGTTAACGGACTCCCTTTTTAACAGGGTTACCAGCTCTTCTGCTGAAAACTTTTCGGTATTGATGTTTTCGGAATCTGCAAGGGATTTCAGTTCTGTTAAGCTCTTTTCAATAAGCCGTAAGGGGCTCTCTTGCCAAAAAAGAAGATCCTGCATCATCATGTCGCTCAGTTTGCTGCCCAATGGCAACAGATCAATTGCACACAATAGAACAGCCTCTGCCTTTAGCTTTCTAAGTAAATGAATATCCTCTTTCAGAGAACCAGTGTCTCTGCCCCTGACTGTTTTTAGCATCGATTGGCATAAATCTTCTGCTCTTCTACCAACACTGCCCGAAAGAAGTTCTTCATCAACAAACTCCTGCAGTACATTATTGGCTGTTGTGATGGTATCAATCAAGCCAGACCAGATATGCTGGTTTATCCCTTTGGTACTGATGGTTTTCTGTATCGATTCCCTGATGGATATGAGCCCGGCCGCAAGGTTACCGGAATCAACGGTTGAGATATATTTCGGATGAAGTACTTCGCCCAATCGCGTTTCATACCAGTTGTAAAAATGCCCTTCATAGCGCTCAAGCTGTTCCATGGATGTAAGAGTGTTTAATGCCCTCTCGAGAAGCTCACCAAAAGTAATATACCCCATGTTATAGGCCACCTGTGTGGATACAAGCGCCAGGCCGATATTGGTTGGTGATGTTCGTTCTGTTACAGGTATCGAGGGTTCTTCCTGGTAGTTATCGGGGGGCAGCCAAAAGTGCTCCTCGTTAACAAACCGCTCAAAATAGAACCATGTGCGCCGGGCGTATCCCCGAATACGGTCTTTCTCTTTTTGGGTAAGCGGATGATCTTTTCTTTCAATCGGTTTGCTTATTGCCCACAAATAGAATGGAGCTCCGGTCCAGATAAAAAAGAAGGGAACCACAATCCAGAGATAGTGTTGTGCCGTAAAAAGAGCTGCCAGCAAGATAGAAATACCGAGTACGATAGAGACCAGGTTGTCTCGGATATAGAGGCTCAATGAGTTCGGGCTCGACGATTCGGTTTGCGAAGCCGTGGTCCATTCCAGCAGCAGTTTCCTGGAAAATTTCAGGCGATAAATGGTTCGGATAATGGCATCGAGTTGTACATACGCCTGGTGCGGCAGCAGAACAACCACAAAAAATGCCTGGATCGAATTAATTTTCAGGTTTGCCCTCACTTTATCCATGTAAAGCCTCCATCGTACACGTGCCGGCCGTTTCATGATGTCGCTTGAAAGGCTTACATAAATAGGAAATGCAAGTATAATGAATGCGGCTGCTGTCCAGATCCATGCCGTGCCGGGCAACAAAAACCAGCCTGCAATAAAAAAGATGGTGAGGAAAAACGGATTTACTGAGCGCCTCAAATTATCAAATATCTTCCACTTCGAGAGAATGTTAATATGATTTTTTTCTTTCCCTTCTTTCATGGGTACCCGAGGTAAAAGCCAAGCCGCAATTTGCCAGTCGCCACGAATCCACCGGTGATTGCGCTTGCTGAAACTTGAGTAGGTTGAGGGATAGTCATCAAACAGCTCAATATCGGTGGCCAAACCGGCCCTCAGATAGGTGCTTTCAATCAGATCGTGTGAAAGAATCCGGTTTTCCGGATACCGGCCGTTCAGAGTAGTATAAAATGCCATCACATCGTAAATCCCCTTACCCGTGAACAATGCTTCGCCGGCCAGGTCCTGATAAATATCCGACACAGCCGTTGAATATGGATCCAGCCCCACATTACCTGAAAAGATTCTGGAGAACCATGTTTTCCTGGCAGACTCCGGCGGAATTGAAATCCTGGGCTGAATGATTCCATAACCCTTCGTAACCCTTTTTTTATCGGGGTTATATTGTGCACGATTCAGAGGGTGAGCTATGGTTCTGATCAGATTACGGGCACTGTCGGGCGGCAGTTTGGTGTCCGAATCGAGAGTAATCACAAATTGAACCGGATGCATACGTACCGATTCGAGAAAGTCTCCACCAATATGATTATAACTGGTTTCGGCAGAGGTATCAATCAGCAATTTGTTGAACTCCTCCAGTTTGCCCCGTTTTCTCTCCCAGCCCATCCATATCTCCTCTGCCTCATTCCAACGTCTTTCACGATGCAGGAAGAAGAACTTGTCACCATAACGTGAACTGTATTTCTTGTTTAATGACTCAATTTCTACGTAAGCGGCATCAATAATTGCGCTGTCTTTTTCTGTTTTTTTCTCAGGTGCGTCCGTAAAATCAGAAAGAAGAATAAACTGAAGTGATGGATCAGAGTTGGCAAGTGATCGAATTTCGAGATTTTCAACCTGCCGCCTTACATCCTGCGGGGATGTAAACATTGTGGGTACCACCACAACGGTTCTGGATTCATCCGGTATCCCCTCTTTATAAGCCATTTTTGGCAGAATTCTCGGCGGTAGAAAAAATGCGAAAAATCTGTTTACTGCTGATACCGACAGGTCGAGTGCCGGAAACAATGCAACAAGCAAGATCAGCGTTGCCGTAATTACGGAATTGCTCATTGAGCCGGTTGCTGCCCACAAAATAGTCATCAAAATGATGGTGGTAAGTATGATTGTCGAAACATACCAGGCTGGATTTTTTTTGAGGATCATCCTCAATTTCTCTTTCAAAGGCATTTGGTAATTCAGCCTTTTGGCCAAACGAAGGTAACCATCCTCTCTTAAATAATACCCCACATGCTGACGGGCCGATTTAAGGTTACCCAATATATCATCCTGATGATTTTCGGCATCCTGATCCTCTTCCAGCATCAGCAGAATCTGCTCTACAACTTCCGGCTCGGTATACTTCGACCGTCTGCTGAGCCTCTCCACCGTTCGCCGGTAATTGTCGCGTGTCTGAAAGTCCATTTCGGAATATTTTCCGGCCGGATCAAGTTGTAGAATTTTCTCAACAATAGAGCACTCTTCGACAAACTCAGACCAGTCCATTTCAGATGAACTTCGTAGTGAACTCACGGCATTTTGAATACTCACCTGCAGCCGCGACTGTTTCTGAGCCTCAAAACGCATCGCCTCTTCAAGAGTCATATCATATTGACGAAACCTGTAATTGAACCATCGTTTCTGCTCGTCCCAAAGCCGGCCAGAATTCTGGAGCTGGTTGTATAGCTCCACGAGATAAAGAGGTTCACTGTTTCCGGCCTGTTTGGACAGCCATCCGGAAACTTCATTTGAAAAGGCCCCCGGTTCTTCCTGTTTGGATTCGTCAAGCCTGTTCAGCAGATCATAAACACTTTTCCTTACATCTTTACGGTAAAGTACACGGCTGGCTTTTTGTGCCAGTTTCTCAATCAGAATAAGACGCACCATGATGGGGATAGCCCATATTTCTCCCTGTTCAAGAGTAATCTGTTCCTGGTAGCTCTGCACGTATTGTTCAAGTGCCTCCACATCAACAACAAAATCGGTGTGATTCAGAAAGTTCAGAACCAGCTCATAAACTCTTGGCAACCCTTTATACTCCCCCTTTGAGATCAGCGGAATACTCCTGTGATACTCTTTTGGAAAATCGATATCTATCTGAACTATCTGTTCCTGTATGATGTAGAAATTATCAATCAACCATTCAGCAGCCTGCGAAATCTCCTTTTCAGCTTTCGCAAACCCTGAGAGAACCCGATATGCCTTGATAAGGGTAGTTTTCGCCTCTTCAAGAGTAGGCTTTAAAGATTTTATCTTTCCGCCCGACTTACCGGATGTATGGATTTCAGCCAGGTCAGAAGCACTCTCTTTAAGAAAACCAACGCTGAAGGATACTGTCGTTTTTTCACTCATCCTTTCTGCTCACTGTATTTTGACTAAAAGTCGTTGGATTTTAATATCATAAATGAACCCTTACATGTTTCTATGGGATGCCATAGGTTCTTTGAAGGGTAAAGCTTCACAACTTTGATACTTAATTATACATAATAATAATTATATAGACATTCGCGATTTTAAAGTTTTAGTAAAACCGGTCCTAAGGAACGAAACTATCTGGCACAAAATCGTTCATCAAATTCAATAAACCTCCAGGAACATCCGCTCGCCCTCTTTGATACCTTTGATCTGATTCCGTGTGATGTTCTTGTTTGATTTCATGAAGCCTCCCGAATACTGATTTTCAAAATAGACTCTACTCATGTTCAGCAGGTTTTCCAAAAAATCTTCATTTATCTTTGTTCAGAAACTCTTTATCAACCTTTTCTTGTGGAACCTTTTCACCGGTATTCGAAAGCGATTTACTTACCTGTTCGAGAACATGTAACCGGTATTATGCTTCCTGGATGGTGGCATCCTCAGGAAGATCATCCATAGCTTTGATATTTCGCCGCATGATAGACAAGTGCCTCAAAGCAAACAGGCATAAGCCTGTAGAGCAATTTATCGTCGAACTCAACCGAAAACTGCAGGGCCACTATGGGTACTATGGAATCACGTTCAACTCCCGAAGGGCAGGCTATGCCGCGGGAAATCCGCTCGTGCGGGCCTGTGGGGGAGCGGGGAGGTAACAATCCGTTCTACCCGGAAATATTGCCCCAACGGGATCCGCATTTGAAACACCGAATTTCGAAGGTGGAGGTACTTCGGCAGCCGGGCGGGTGAGATTCGACAGACGATAAAAGCAATCGTCAGTCGAGGGGATGGAAATATCGAATAATGAATATTGAATACTGAATATCGAAGGGATGGAAATATCGAACACCGAATATCGAAGGAGGGGAGGCACTTCGACATTCGAAATTGGACATTCTATATTCATTATTCAAAAGCCTTCGATATTCGATATTCAAAAGGGTTTATTATTCGATATTCAAAGATTTTTTGTAAGGTT
>RECI01000280.1 GCA_007694095.1 Balneolaceae bacterium
AGATAATGCACTTTTACCGTTTCACTCATTCTGTTTTCAATTTCGGTTAGCGACAAACCGGACAGGTGCAACTGGCGGCGGCTGTTCGCTATGAGGTACTCAAACCATGGCACACCAAATGTAGCCATCGCAATGATTGCATGAACAGGCTCTTCCGTTTCGGCGGCAAGGATTGGGCCAATGATGCCGCCCATGCTGTGACCCAGCAGAATGATCCGGTTTTGATCTACCTCGGACATTGATCGAACCTGGGTCATTCCGGCCCGATATCCACTGAGCTCTGTATCAAAATTGATCTCCATACACGGGGCTCCCCGGCTATCACCCATGCCGCTCTTTTCCACCCAATATGTCAGATAGCCGGCACTTGCCAAATCATTTAATAGGTCGATGTAAGCCAATCCTTCTCTGCTGTCAAGTGAGTAACATCCGATTCCACCGAGCATCACAATGGTCGGAAACGGTCCGTCCCCGTGAGGTTTCCTTATGATGGTGCGACGGAGTACGCCATCATCTGTCTCCAACGCACCGTAATGAAACTCGAAATCCGGATGCTCAAGCCTCGGAACTTCCACAGGGTGAACAGTGAGAACCTCATCCCGGCCATTTCGCTCTATAGAAAAACGTATATTCGCAGGGCGCTCATTTCGCAGCTTTTCAATCACATCCCATTGGCTGCTTACCGGCTCTCCATCCATTGAACGAATAATGTCTCCTTCGCGGATACCGGCCAATGACGCCGGCTGGTTCTCAGGTGCAAAAGTTACCACAATTCCATTTTCAACTGGCTGCATCGCCATTCCGACCTGCATCCTTCGGGGCAATTCTTGTGCGGTTAAGGCTTCTGTAAGAAGAATAAAAACAGCCAGAATCGTGAAAATATTCAGAAAAGAAAGTGAGGTCGTCCTTCTTTTCAGAAATGATACTGGCTGTTTTTTCATATGTACGATGTTTTTATTCATTTTAACCAAACCAATACGACCCCTTTATGAGAAATACATTGGTTGGTTTTGAGCGAAATAATTCACCAAGATCCCTTCCAAGTGCATAATCACCTGAATCCTCAAAACTGCTTCGTTGTTGTTGCCATACAAAGAAGAGTGTAGAGCCGGGCCGGTATTCCCAGCGGAAAACGGCATTGCCCTGGATCGACCGGAAGTTGAAATCGGGATCTCTGAAAGAAAAATTTGAGGAGCCGGTTCCGTCAGAATCAACAAAATATCGGCCATCAGATTTGGTAATTGTACCCATATCCTCACCGTATACATCAAAATCAAACGAACGGGGAGCTGAAAGCTCTTTGAAGTTGCTGTATTTACCTGATGATACAAAAGGCCTGACATAGGTCTGCAGACTCATGGTTGGGGAAAACGTCCAGTTGATCCTGGTGTCGAGTGCGACGGTGTTTTGTTCAATGTCAGCAAACAGATACCGGTTTCCATACGTATGAACAGCTTCAGCATCCTGCACCGTGCTTACGTACTGCATTGTATTCTTGTTTTTCACGATGAGTGGTGAGAAGCTCATCGTAAGCCAGGTAGAGGGACGAGATGTTACAACTCCCAGATAATCATAGAGATAGCCCCCATCTTCGTTCCACATATGAATCAGGCCCGACCCGAAAGAAAACGTCTTGTTCGGGTTCGTACCTACAAACAGGTTTAACATAACGTTGGAGGGCTGAGTGATAACCGGGCCACCGCGGGTCAGCCTGTCCGAATACAATCTCGGAGTGTAATTCACATTATAATTTGCTGTCCAAAGATTATTAAACCGCATAAATCCCATTGACCTGATTCCATCATAAATTTTATCGCCGTCGTAATTCCAGCCATTTAATGACGCTACCGATTGCTCGAAAAATTGCAGCCACGATAAATTGGTATTCCTGTAAATCATACTAGCTGCCAACATTCTGTAATCAGACCGGTTCTGGAAACCAAGGTCGTTTGTTTCGTAGCCGGGATTCACATCAGACCAGGTAAGAGATCCAAGCCACTTACTTCCTCCCTGTTTACGAATACTCATTTCAGTGGCATACCCTGTCAGACTTGTTCTTTCGGAATCGAAATTAAGTTTGTCTGAATCTACCCGGTTGAAGTAACGAACCGGTGAACGCTGAGCCAGTGCAATAGCTTGCTGCGACCCGTTTATTACACTATATGATACCACGCCGCTGGCAACCCAGTTGCGGTTTTTAAAATTGTGTTCAAAATCCAAGCCTCCCAGATAGGCTGAATTGCGGAGAAAATTTTCAAAATAGGTATCATTTATATTTCGGTTCACCGCGCTGAAAAACCCACCTGCATACGTGTTTCCGGCGTTAAAATCTCTCATTGTTCTCGTAACCAGATAGTTTGCAGCAGGCTCCACGGCTATTTTATGTTCCACATCAGAAGGTGTTATAAAGCGGGCATTTTCCTGCAGGGTAAATGCATTCATTGCCCCAATTGACCAACCAGAGTCAGTTTTCCCACTCAGTTTAACGGCTCCTGCAATGGTTGTTTGATCGGGCTGATCTGTGAACATCGCACTTTCACCCGCGCGGGCAGGGCTTCCCTGAGGCGCTCGTCCGATTCGGCGAGAGTAAAACGTTTGCGGATGACCAATCTTGAAAAATGATTTCGTGCCTCCAAACTGGAAAATGTCACTTCCTTCCTGAAAGAAAGGCCTTTGTTCAGAGAAAAAGCTTTCATTGGCCGTCAGGTTTATCACAGAGGGATCAGCTTCTACCTGTCCAAAATCAGGATTGATTGTGGCAGTCAGTGTAAGGCTTGATGTTAGTCCGTATTTGATATCACCACCAATATTGCCACGAAACTGATTTCTGTTATAGTATGGACTGGAAGTGCCCAAATCAGGAGCTCTCAGCAGGCTTCCCGCAGCATAGGGCATGACCTCCAGCCGCATCGGTTCATCAAGTCCCTGGATTCCGTTTAACCGGCCATATCGTGATACCATACGGGTATCACTTTGCGGGGTAGGAGCCCAAAAGGAAGATTCCCCTTTTCTGGCTACTGTTCGCGAAAAATTGATGCCCCACGATTGTATGTCATTGACCGCACTGAATCGGAGTTGGGAGGTTGGGATTCGGATCTCTGCTGACCATCCATTTTCAAGAATTTGTGTTCTGGCATCCCATACAGCATTCCATTGCAAATCCATATTAGAGTCATTGAAATAAAGAAAATCTCGTTGAACACCCCTGGGGTTCACGCCAAAAACAAAACCCGTACGGCTGTCATCGTAACTGTCGAAACCCACATACACCCAATCGCTGGGCTGGTTGCCATCCCGCCTGAAAAGAGGCGCCATGATGGAATCAGGAGATGAATCGTATGCCATGAAACCCACGTAGATTGCATTGTCGGTATACAAAATTCTCACTTCTGTTCTCTCCGATGCAGCACGGCCATCGTTCGGTGACCGCTGGGTAAATGATGTCGCAACCGGCGCCTGCAGCCAAACTTCTTCGTTTAAAAATCCATCAATGGATATTGAGTTATTCTCAGTTAACCGTAAAGCTGTCATCACCGGGTTTTCTGCTGTCCCGGGCCGGATGTCTAATGGGCTATTGGTCTTAATATTTGTCTCTGCAATTTGTTCAACCGGTCCCTGAGCTACAGCAGTACAGCAGCAAATGAAGAGGATTATATATACTAAATGATATTTCATCACATCGTTAAAGCTTAAATAATTCGGGGTTTCTGTATTCCTTATCAACAGATGAATATGATGCTCCCTGGTTCTCAGAACCATTTGGTTTTTTTCTGAAGAAATAAAGGGAAATACATTTTATATATTATTCCAATATTACTTATAGGTCAAATTGGAAGAGTACTAAAATGAGATAGGAATAACCTATGATTGAAAATGTTGAATTACGCCATCTGCGCTACTTCGTTGCAGTGGCTGAGGAGTTGAGCTTTGGTCTTGCATCTAAACGCCTGCACATCACACAACCTTCCCTCAGCCTTCAAATACAATCTCTTGAACAAACCATCGGTGCCGAACTGTTTGTACGCAGACCGCATGTACGGCTGACCAAAGCCGGTGAGGCTCTTCTTTCGAGAGCAAAACCAATTCTTGATCAAGCAGATGAAGCTATACAATTGGCACGGAATGTGGCTCAGGGTAAAGAGGGAATACTGAGAATGGGCATTGTACCTTCGGTGCTTCTGGTATCATCACTAACCAAAGCGATACGAAGATTTCGCGAACGCTTTCCCGGCGTGGAGTTGCGGTTGCTGGAGATGTCAACCGTAAACCAGTTCGAAGCATTGCGCATTGGCCGGATCGATGCCGGGCTTATCCGTCAGCCGCCGGATAAAATGGAATACGCTTTCGAGATTGTAGCAAAGGAAAAGCTCATGGTTGTACTGCCTGCCTCTCACCCGCTGGCTGAGCGTTCACGTGTAACTCTGTCTATGCTCGCAAATGAGTCATGGATCTTATTTCCACGTTCGGTCAACATTAACCTGTATGACCATGTGCAAAAAATATTCCGTAAAGCCGGTATAACTCCCAATGTTGTCCAGGAAGCCTCTGTTATTCAAACTCAGGTCAGCCTGGTTGAATCAGGACTCGGAATTACAATTGTTCCTGCGGGAGTGCGCCGCATTCAGGTTCCTGGTGTGGTTTATCATGACCTCAGCTCCAAAGATTCAAGCACTACAATAGCATTTTTTTGGAGTGAAGACAGAACTTCACCTATGGTTAATGCATTGCGGGAAGAGATGCTGAATTGTGATAATGATGATGGAAAAACATGACATATAAAAAGCTTTGGGGCGATGTGAAACCTCTCTTACTTCATTCAATACAACACGATTCCATGATGCTCCTCCTTCACTGAGCTCATCACCTAAGGCAGGTTCGCAGTGAAACGAAGAACCGCGAAGCTGTGTCGTTTAATATTAATTAATTGTTGTAAGGAATTTTCAAAAAATGGTTCATACATATAAATCTATATGAAACATATAAAATCGAATTATCATGATCATTCAGATGGACCATCGCGAGGGGAAAAACCGGAAGCTGGTTGCAGCTTTGCACAGCCACCCGGGTATACAATTGGAAATGGTAACACTAAAAACCGGAGATTTTCTTGTTGACAATCTATTGCTTATTGAACGTAAAACGTTCAGGGATTTCGCCCTGTCAATCAAAGACGGACGACTCTTCCGGCAGGCTGCACAGCTCTCTGCTGCCAAGAAGTATGCAGCTTTGATCCTGGAAGGAACCTCCCATGACATTAAAACCATCGGAATAAAAAGGACAGCCTTACAAGGTGCCCTGATCTGTCTGTCACTTAAATTTAACCTCCCGGTTTTACGGTCTATGTCGCCGGAAGAAACAGCCTGGCTGATCAAAGCTGTTTCCAATCAATGTACCAACACCAAACGGTTTGAAAAACATCCATTTCCCCGGCCGGCTCCTACCAAAAGATTGAATACGTGTAAACATCAGCTCTTTATTCTGCAGGGCCTGCCTGGTATCGGACCCAACAAGGCAAAATTACTTTTGAAAACTTTTGGGTCGTTGACAGCCATTTTTTCTGCCAGTGCTTCAGAATTCAAAAAGGTATACGGAATTGGTAATGTAACTGCGGAAAAGATATGGAACGTCATCAATGCGGAATGATGATCGATTTTGAAAAAATCGGAAGAAATGCCGGTTAATCTGTCATCTTTTATCAATGATCAATGCGAACAAAGATCAGGCCGGTTAGCATTACGATTGCAAGTGCAGCATACCAGGTACCGATCACTGTTTGTTCATTCAGAAACATGTGAAGGCTAATAGCCACCTTTCCTGCAAATGTTTATGATTCCTGGCGCATAGTACACTGCATTATAATGACGTAAATCAGGGCTCAATTTCCTAATTCATAATTTGAGATTAAACCATAACAGATAAATATTTTACTTCACATACAAAAAAAGTCCGAAAGTTGTACTTCCGGACTTATATTGATTCTATTTACCGGCACCGGTTACTCATCATCGGCGAACTGGCATGATACATTCGGATTCCAGTCATTAAACATTCCGTTGGGGTTATCTTTTTCAGTCCAGACATGCAGTGCCCAGATACCAAGCTGGTGGTTTTGATGATAGTGTTGGCCTAACGTCATTGGAGGGTCTGAATCTGCAGGAAGCACATCAAACGGGATGATATATTCTACACCGATAAATTCCATCCCTCCGCCTTCAAGCGGTTCATAGAGAAGCACCTGCGGTTCCAGGTGGCTGGTTCTTCCATCCAGAAATTCCATTCTGCCGTAGTGATATCCCATACCCCCTTCCTGCGGATGCTCCACACATGGCGACATCACCACATTCCAGCCTGCCGCTTTTGCCGCTTCCACATTGTGATAGGGTTGTGTAGCCGCCCTGATTTCAGAAATCATGGCATCAATATCGTCCTCAGGTTCAGCAGATGTTGAATCGGAACACGAATAAATTGTTGCCGCCACAAACATGATCGCAAGTAGTAATAGTTTGTTTTTCATATATTTTTGAGTTTAGGAGTTCAGATTTTGGTTTTTTCGTTTTAAACCGGAAGTAAGTATCAGAAAATGCGTTCCAGGTGATTGGTTCAAAGTGCACCAGGCGCAATGCGTTTACAAAACAAACCAATTTCAAAAATTACACCCGAAATTCTATCGTACCGTCCGGGTTAATAACATTCATCTCGCCGGTGTAAATAACTCCACATAGTTATCAACCGGAGGCAGGGTTCGCAGATATTCAAAAATCGCGCCCAGGTCTTCTTCCTCCATGCCGGCATACATAGTCCAGGGCATTATGGTCTGAAACTGGCCGGGTTGCACCGTATGGGGAACAAAATAGGCATCGGAGTAGGCTTTAAACCTTACGATAAACTGTTCTTTTGTCCAGCTCCCTATTCCGGTTTCGTGTGGGGTGAGGTTGGCTGAACGGACAATTGAACCATCGGGCATAAGATATTCATTTCCCCCGGCATACGGTTCGCCAACAAATTCTCCGCGCTCCATTCGAGTATGACAATCAGTACAGGCAGCAGCGGTAATTAAATAACGGCCATAGTTGATCACATCATTTTTATCCGGTCTTTGCTGAAAGTTTGGTTTAGCCGGCAGGGTATTAATGAGGATATTGACCGGAAAATCCGCCTTCGATGCCGGCAGTTCATTTTCTACCGGATCAAGGCTGCGCAAATAGGCAATTACTGCGTAAATATCCTCTTCATCAAGTTGAGAATAATGCGGATATGGCATCAGCGGAAAAAGAGCCGATCCATCTTTTGAAACCCCTGATGTAATTGCCCTGAAAATTTCGCCATCGGTCCAGTCGCCAAGTTCAGCGGGTGTAATGTTTCTTGAAACAAAACTCCCGGGCAAGCCCATTTCCTGGTCAAAAACTTCACCTCCTGCCCCAAGGGTTTCCGGTATAGGCGGACCTGAAAACAGGCTGAAATCCCGTACGGCATGGCAATCCATGCAGAGCATAACGTGATTTGCCAGGTAACGGCCGCGATCAACCTTTGCTTCGGTTATTTCTACCTGAATATCGGGCGCGGGGCCAGTATTCGGCAGCATAAATTTTACATAACCTACAAGTATTGTAATGAGTCCCACAAAAATACTCAGGAGATACAGTATATATCGAAAGAATCGGTTCATAATTTTTTCTTTAGTTTGTTTAAGGAGCGGTACGGATTTCATATTTCACTGCCCGCTTATCAGACATTAACACATTTGCTTTGCTTCAGTGACCAATACACATCAGCAAAGCAGTATTTTTACCTTAATACAGAAAAAAATGTTTATTGAGCTCATACTTCCCATATTTTTTTCCACCATGCCAGTTCCATTTTTATTACATTCAATCCACAATAAAAAATGAATGGTTTGCAGTAATCTGCTGAATTTTTTTATGAATAGATTTTGATTATTGCTCAAAGATGTGATGATATAATTTTTTGAGTCATGCATACTCCAACAAAACTGATTCAAAAATTTTCTGATGGTGACAGTACAGCTTTAAATCAGCTGTTTGAATTAATCTATGATGAGCTGCACACCCTGGCAAAAAAGCAACGCAGCCGGTGGAAAGGAATTGAAACCCTGAATACGGTTGCCCTGATCCATGAAACGTACCTGAAACTTTGGCAAAATCAGCCCAATCACATCGAAAACCGGCGCCATTTTCTTGCTATTGCAGCAAAAGCCATGCGGCAGATTCTGATCAACTACGCAGAAAAACGGACAGCTCAAAAACGAGGCGGCAATATTACACCTGTGGATTCTGATGAGCTGGACCTTGTTGCGGATGACAAGGCTGCAGAAGAACTTCTGGAAATGCATGAAACATTAAACCGGCTCGAAAAAATTAATACCCGCCAAAGTAAAGTGTTTGAATGCCGTTTCTTTGGGGGCATGACCGTTGATGACACAGCTTTTGCACTCGATATTTCACCGGCTACCGTTAAGCGCGACTGGCAGGCGGCTTGCAACTGGGTATACACTGAATTGAACAAATGAGCCTGCCAAAAGTTTTTTCCGGTAGTATGAATGAATGTAACAAAGTTCCTGAAATTTTTAATAATTAACCTTATCTATAAAACTGGTTGGGTTCTGACAAACTTCATACCGCTAAGCAATTCTCAGAGCAACTGCTCGAATATCCGGAAACAGATTGGGATGACCTGATTAACAAGTGGTGTGCCGGTGATGAGGAATTACAGACTGAACTTCAGCGTTTGGCAGATCTGAACCGGAATGCCCGAATTTTTGTAGAAGAGTTCCAGAAACGGGTATACAAGTTAACCAAATCCTCTCTTGACTCCGGTGTTCACAAACCGTCTGAAATTGGCGGGTATAAACAAATTCGAAGGCTTGGTTCTGGCGGGAGTGCCACGGTGTACCTTGTTCAAAATGAATCGGGTCAAAAAGGAGCATTGAAAGTACTTCGCGGCATGTCGGCCGATGAACATTCGCATCAGCGTTTTGAGGCTGAACGCCACATTCTTGCCACACTCAGTCACCCGAATATTGCACGTTTAATTGAAGGGGGTATAACTGCGAGTGGGGAACCGTTTGTTATTATGGAGTATGTGAATGGCATACCTGTTGATGAATGGTGCAACCAGAAAGGTCTGGGGATTCCGGAACGCATTCAACTATTCCGGAAAATCTGCAGGGCCGTTCATTATGCCCATCAAAACCTTGTTGTACACCGTGATATTAAACCGGAGCATGTACTTATTGACGCAAATGGCGAGGTAAAGCTGATTGATTTCGGAATTGCCAAACTTCTTCAGCCCGATAATCCAGAACTAGCTTCCATCCATACCCGCACGGGTATGCGGGTAATGACCCCGGATTTTGCCAGCCCGGAACAGGTACGCGGTGAGCATATCACCACGGCATCAGATGTATACTCACTTGGCGTTCTTTTATACCTGCTTTTAACCGGACAGAGACCCTACAAAGTCAGTACAACCTCAATGCTGGAAATTGAACGGATTGTTTGTGAACTGGATCCGCCAAAACCTAGTGAAGTTGTTTTCAGATCAGAAGTACCAGTATCAGATCAAACCACAAAACAACCATTTACTCCGGATCAATCAAACCGGCTTCGCGGAATGGAACCGGCCCGCCTTGCGAGGCAGTTATCCGGCGACCTGGACCGTATTGTGATGATGGCCATGTGGAAAGAGCCACAGAGGCGATACTCCTCAGCCCTGGCTCTCTCCGACGACCTTGGCAACTATTTGGCCGGGGAACCAGTAACTGCCAGGGCGCCCACACTCCGTTACCGGGTAAGAAAATTTGTCTACAGGCATAAAATGGCTGTGGCGGCAGCAACATTCGCCGTCCTTGCTTTAACCGGCGGCCTTATCGGGACCCTTTGGCAGGCAAGGCAGGCGCAGCTGCATGCAGAGAAGGCTGAAATTCAGGCACAGCGTGCCGAACAGGTAGCCGCTTTTCTTGTGGAATTGTTTGAGGAGTCGGATCCCACAAAAGCCAATGACGGTTCCAAAACAGCCCGCGAAATGCTCGACCAGGGTTATGAAAAAGTACAAACCGAACTCGATGGTCAGCCGGCTGTCCAGGCTCAGATGCTTGGCATCATCGGGAAAGTGTATCAGAATCTCGGGTTATATGATCAGGCATTTTCTGCACTTGAAAAAGCGGTTGAGGGCTACAGAGACACCGGTGACAGTTCACCACGATATGTATCGGCACTGCTTGAATTGGCAAACCTTGAATACAGAATGGGATTGCTTGATCAGGCTGAAAATTCAACCCTGGTAGCCCTTGAATTGAATATCGAATACTACGGACCTGATCATCCTGAAGTAGCCAGTGTTCTAAACACCCTTGCTATCATTTACGAGGGTAAGGGAGAATTGGAGAATGCAAAAAATACGATCCGCAGGGTGCTGGATATTCGCCGGCAGGAACCTGAGCCTGGAAGCAATCTCGCGGCAAATCTCAATAACCTCGCCATTATGCTTCATCGTTCAGGCGAACTCGACGAATCGGCTGAGCTGTTTGAAGAAGCAATAGATGTAGTGAATAATATTTGGGGTGAGATACACCCCTATATGGCATTTACACTTAATGGTTACTCCGGAGTGCACCAGCTAAGGGGGGATTATGAACAGGCAGAAAAGTATATGCGGCGGGCACTGGAAATAGGGCAAACTGTTTTTCCTGAGAAACACCCTTTTAACGCTGTGGTATTACACAATCTGGGTAAATTATTTGAAGAAACCGGGGATCTCCCGGAAGCCGAGAATTTTTTCAGAAAAGGGCTCAATCTTCGCCGAGGTTCACTTCCGCCAAACCACCCTGACCTGGCCTCCTCTCTTGAAGGCCTCGCGGTTATTTTGATCGAAACAGGCAGGGCAGCGGATGCAGAGCCGATGTTACGTGAAGCACTCGAAATCCTTATGAATTCATTTGATGAGGATCATTGGCGCATTGCAAATGCAGAGGCAAATCTCGGCCGGAGCCTGTTGCATCAACACCGTTTTGATGAGGCCGAAAACCTGCTGCAAAAAAGTTATACCTCGCTTTTAGCCTCTCGTGGTGATGATGACATCCACACAAAACGGGTTGAAAAAGATTTGGAAACCCTCAGTTC
>RECI01000285.1 GCA_007694095.1 Balneolaceae bacterium
TCTTCACCAAACGTTTCCCAAAATCGTGGCCAGAGTGGATTTGAACCAAGATCAAGCACAGGTGCGAAAATCCAGTGATGGCCAAGATCGGCCGACTCCAGCCCGGTTATACTGCCAGCCTGAAATGCATTGTCAGGGTTGAAGGTTGCGCCAAGGTTGATATTTTGCGGAAATATGGTTGCACCTTCAAGATATCCGGCGCCGTGAATATGATCGATACCGTAAATAAGCGGAATGCCAAGCCTGGTCTCTTCAACAGATATCCGGCTAAGCTCGCTCATAAATTTATACCAGGTTTGAGGCGTAACTGCCTCTCCATTCAAAAACGAACCCACATGATGCTTGAGGATCATTTTCCGGGCTTTCTCCGGATCGAGGATTACATCCTTTTGCTTTCCAGTTGAGTTGATCATCGTAATGTCGAGCTGCGTCATCTGCCCGATTTTTTCGTATACCGACATTCGTGATAGTAAATCTTCAACACGCTCAGAAACAGGAAGTGACACATCTTTATAGGGCAGGTATTGTTGCATGATGATGGCAGATTCACAAAAACTATTTGTGATTTGGATAGTATTTTTGAAAAACGTTGTTAAGTGCAGTAGAACTTTCCCTAACGCTAAGTGATACCGGAACCAGGCTGGTATAACCTGTGTGCTGCCTGTCGGTTTTTTCTTCAAACCGGTTAAATATCAGCTCAAGTGTTTTCTTGCCCAGCATGCTATATGGAGTATGAACCGATGTAATGGTAGGAGTGTAAAGTTCGCAGGTGGGGAGATCATCAAATCCGGCTACAGCCACATCTTCAGGAATGTGAACCCCATCCCTGATTGCACTGTGCATGAAACCAAGTGTCATTCCGTCATTACTGCAAAAAAGGGCGTCCGGTTTATTTTTCAACTGATTAAATTCTTCGTAGGCTTCTTTCCCTTTCTGAAATGAATAGTCACCATTAAACTGCCAGGTCAGATTCAGAGTGTCGGATGACTGGGTGTAGTCTATAAAACCGTTCTTTCTGAGCATCGCTTCCGACTGTTTCATCGGACCCTGAATAATTCCAAGATTTTTATATCCACGCTCTTCAAAGTGGTTGGCTACAAGATAACCGCCACGATAGTTGTCGAAGGTCACGGTGTCCATTACAGGGTTTACAATAGGAGCGATGGATACAAGAGGAAAGCTTTCGGGTACAAACTCTATCAGCTGTAAATAATCAGCTTCATTGAATTCCGGTAAAAAAATTACCGCGGCATCGTACTGAGAATTCTTCAGATCAGAGATTATCTGTACAGCAGGTTTGGATGAATGACTAACACTTTTTAGGTTCATCGTAACTTTAGTGCCTATAGTAGAATGGTCGAAACCTTCGAATAAAGAGGCATAAAATTCCCCGGTGTAATGGCGTGTTAACAGTGCAATATTAATACTGCTTCGAAGATCAAGAGGGGTTTGTGTAGATGAAAGGGGATAGTTAAGCCGATGTGCACTTTCGAAAACTTTAATTTCATTCTCTTTGCTAATCTTACCTGTTTGAGAGAGAGCACGCGAAACCGTTGATATCGACAGGCCGGTATCATCTGCAATGTGTTTTAAAGTAACCTTTTCGAACATTTTTGGTTATGAACTTACTATGGTTAAAAATGTGAGATTATTTTCAGGAAAACTACATCTTTTACTGAGTATTTAGCACTCACTTTATAAATTTACTGAAATATATTTGCATAATCTTGGGAAAAATTTCTTATAAGCAATTATTTGATGGGTTCTATCTGGCTTTTTATGATATAATCCCAAAAATAAATGGATTGTAACTAATAAATGGCGTTAAGGAGGGCCTTGAGATGGATTTTTCTATTTTCTATTTATCAACATCTATTCATCATTTGAAGCAGTAATTTTACAGGTACCTGTAAATTTATTGCACAATAGAGAAAAAAATTTGCAATGTAAATCTCGAATTATTAAAATATGAGGTAGCAGCTGTAATTGGCTGCTGGTAGTGCGCTGATCGATGATTCTAAACTTTGGTAAATAGAATGGCGCAAAATGTTGATTGTAAAACAACAGTTTTAATAGGTTTTAAGAGCTTTAAAATCGTACGGTTACAGCATGTAAATCTACCAATAAGCTCAAGCCTCAGACATCCAGCTTATATGATTCAAAAAAAACCTTTCTTTTATCTGCTGTGCATGATGTTGTTTGGTGCTTCTACTGCAATGGCACAAGCTGATCGAATAGAATTACAGCAAAGCGAAGATGGCTGGCAGCTTATTGTAAATGATGAGCCACTCATGTTAAATGGTATGAACTGGGATTACTTTCCAATTGGTACCAATTACATGTATAGCTTATGGGATGAATCTCCGGATTTCATCAGACAGGCTCTTGATTATGAGATGGGTTTACTTCAGAATATGGGGGTAAACACAATCAGAGTCTATACAGGTATTCCAAGAGAGTGGATTGAGTACATCTATGATAATTTTGGCATCTACACAATGCTTAATCATTCTTTCGGGCGCTATGGTGTTGATCTCGAAGGGATTTGGATGGCAAATACAGAATATTCCGATCCAAGAGTTATGGATCTGTTGTTAAGTGAAGTAACAGAAATGGTGGAGGAGTTTAAAGGCACTCGCGGATTACTTCTCTACTTGTTAGGCAACGAGAATAACTACGGCCTGTTTTGGGGAGGCGCTGAAACTGAAGATATACCGGTAGCTGACAGGGGATCAACACTTCGGGCACGGGCAATGTATAAGCTTTTTAACAAAGCTGCCCTCTCCATGAAAGCAATAAGCGACGATATACCAATTGCACTTTGCAATGGTGATCTGTTGTTCTTGGATTTGATCGTTGAGTTGGTACCGGATATCGATATTTTTGGAACCAATGTATACAGGGGAGAGACATTCACAGATCTTTTTGATCGGATTACGGAAGAGTATGGCAAACCTGTGTTGTTAACAGAATTTGGTTCAGATGCTTTTAATGCACGTACCAACCAGGAAGACCAGGCAATGCAAGCGCACTATAAACGCCTGAATTGGTTAGATATTTACGCGAATGCTGCAGGACTGGGGCGTGCGGAGAACTCAATTGGCGGTTTCACTTTTCAATTCAGTGATGGCTGGTGGAAATATGGCCAGACTGTTGATTTAGATGTTCACAACACGGAAGCCTCTTGGGCCAATGCCGGATATCAGTGGGATTATGTTGAGGGCGAGAATAACATGAATGAGGAGTGGTTTGGTATCACAGCAAAGGGGACAACGGATTCTGAGGGTTTTTATGAACTGTATCCGCGTGCCGCTTATTATGTAATTAAGGAGGCACACAAATTCAACCCATATGCGCCAGGTATTACCATGGCAGATCTGCTGCGACATTTTGATAGTATTTCAATCGAAAAAGCAGTTTTACAGGCCAGAAGAGACAAAGGAGCGTTGGAAAGTGAACGATAAAGCATGATTCGTACGAACAGATTCAAAAAGGAATATACAACATACAGCAACACCGGCATCGTGATAACCACACAGAAAGAGACCAAACCAAATGAGTGGCAATTACCTGATCAGGATCGGTTTGATCACATACAGTCATTATACTTTAGTATTGAAGATGAAAAGTAATCATTTAGAATAATAACAAATAAAAAAAATTGAAGAACCATTGGGATTAGAAGAGACTCAGCTTAACGGAGAATCGTGGTTTAAAATCGCAAATCACGATAGAATGCGGCCTTTTTTCATTAACATTGTGAGTGATTCCAATCACTGGATGTTTATATCGAGTAATGGCGGCCTTACAGCGGGAAGAAAGAACAACAGTTACTCTCTCTTTCCATACTATACGGATGATAAAATCACTGAATCTGCCGACATCACCGGCAGCAAAACTATTTTTCAGGTTCAACTGGAAAGCGAAACTGAAATCTGGGAACCATTTTCAGAGAGATATACCGGTAAGTTTAAACTCACGAGAAATATTTATAAAAGTTTTTACGGCAACAAAATTATGTTTGAGGAGATCAATCATGATCTTGGGCTTACCTATCGGTATCAGTGGAATTCAAGCAATCTGTTTGGGTTTGTGAGAAAGTCGGAGCTGACGAATCACTCCGGAAATACCTGCCTGGTTTCGATGCTGGATGGCATACAGAACCTGTTACCGTATGGCGTAGAGCCTGATATGCAGACGCAAACAAGCAATTTGGTTGACGCCTATAAAAAGAACGAGCTGGTGAAAGAATCCGGTTTGGGCATCTATGCATTGAGTGCAATTATTGTTGATAAGGCCGAGCCAAGCGAAGCATTAAAGGCGAATGTGGCATGGTCTTTAGGTATTGAAAACCCAACGTATCTGCTGTCATCCCTCCAGCTGGATCGTTTCAGGGATGGACAGCCGGTTGAACAAGAGGAAGTTATTAAGGGTGAAAAGGGAGCCTATTTTGTTCAAACGGAAATGGAGCTTCAACCGGCAAGCAGCCGGTCATGGAAAATTGTTGCCAACGTAAATCAAAATCACGCCCAGATTATAGAGCTGGATCAAAAAATCAGAGATGGAGGTGAACTTGAAACACTCCTCAAAGAAGATATTGAGCGTGGAAGTGAAAAATTAAAGGAACTTATCGCCGGGGCAGATGGCCTGCGACTGACATCCGATCCTCTGAAAGATGCCAGGCACTTTTCCAATGTACTTTTCAACATTATGCGTGGCGGTACATTTGATAATAACTATATAATCGAAAAACAGGACCTGGCATCCTATCTCAAAAAAGCCAGTAAGGATGTATTCAAACGAAACAAGAAATTCATCAATAATCTGGACGAGGAGCTGAACAGATATGATCTGATGAAGATGCTGGAAGATTGCAGTGATCCGGATCTGATACGACTATGCACAGAATACCTGCCTCTGAAATTCAGCCGAAGACATGGTGACCCCAGCCGTCCATGGAATTATTTTACTATCAACACTCAGAGTGAGATAGACGGCTCAAAAATTCTTGACTATGAAGGCAACTGGCGTGATCTTTTCCAAAACTGGGAAGCTCTGGTGCACTCCTATCCGGGTTTCATCGACGGGATGATTTTTAAATTTCTGAATACATCAACATTCGATGGATACAACCCATATCGGGTAACCAAGGGCGGATTTGATTGGGAAACGATTGAGCCGGACAATCCGTGGTCATACATCGGATATTGGGGTGATCATCAGATTATCTACCTGCTTAAGCTTCTTGAATTTTATCACAAGCATCAACCTGATGCCCTTGAAGAGCTCTTTACAAAAGAGACATTTGTTTATGCCAATGTTCCATATCGAATTAAATCATACAAAGATATTGCTTCCGACCCCAAGAACACAATCAATTTTGATGAAGAAGCTGATCGCGCAATTCGAGAAAAAATCGAGAAAAAAGGGGGCGATGGTGCCCTGCTTGAACTCGGAGAAGGTAAAGTTTATCGGGTAAATTTCCTGGAGAAAATTCTTGCAACCACGCTTGCCAAAATTTCAAATTTCATTCCCGAAGGCGGTATCTGGCTGAACACGCAGCGTCCGGAATGGAACGATGCAAATAATGCACTCGTAGGCAATGGTGTTTCGATGGTTACCCTCTATTATCTGCGTCGATTTTTGAAATTTTTTGAGGGAGTTACTGTAGAAGCAGATGTTAAGCAGGTAGAACTTTCAGAAGAACTACTTGATCTCTTCAATGAAATCAACGAGACTTTAACCAAGCATAAACACCTTCTAAACGGAAGTATAGACGATTCAAATCGCAAAAAAGTAACCGATCTGCTCGGTGAAGCGGGCAGTAAATACAGAAACCGGATTTACGAAGAGGGCTTTAGCGGTAAAAAATCAACATTGAAGCTGAGTCAATTTTCTGAATTTGTGGATACCGCACTCAGATTTATGGAGCACTCCATAGAAGCAAACCGTAGATCGGACGGCCTCTACCACTCCTACAATATTATGAGTATGGAGAAGGAGGGGATCACCATTTCGTATTTGAGCGAGATGCTTGAAGGCCAGGTGGCAATTCTCAGTTCAGGATATCTTAGATCAAACGAAGCCCTGAATGTGTTGAAATCACTTCGCAGCAGCTCACTCTATCGAAAAGATCAGAACAGCTACATCCTGTACCCCAATAAAGAACTGCCGGGTTTCCTGGAAAAGAACAGCATACCGGAGGCATCGGTTCTAAAATCACCACTGCTTAAAAAGCTTTTGGAAGATGGTAATCACACGTTGATTACAAAGGATATTCGCGGCGGCTATCACTTTAATGGCAATTTCAGGAACGCCGGTGATGTAAAAACGGCTTTTGAAGAACTGAAAGAGGCTGGCTACATAGAGCTTGTGGCTCAGGATGGGAATAACATTCTGAAGATTTTTGAGGAGGTATTCAACCATAAAGCATTCACAGGACGATCAGGCACCTTTTTTGCATATGAAGGACTCGGATCCATCTACTGGCATATGGTTTCTAAGCTTTATTTGGCCGCATCTGAAGTTGCATTCGATGCAATTAAAGAAGAGTGTAGTGATGATGTACGCAATGGATTGCTGAACCACTTTTATGAGATTGGTGAGGGTATCGGTATTCATAAATCCCCTGAACTTCATGGTGCATTTCCTACGGATGCATATTCTCACACACCGGCTCATCGCGGTGCACAGCAGCCCGGAATGACAGGGCAGGTAAAGGAGGATATCCTAACATCATTGTTTGAACTTGGCCTGACTGTAGAAAATGGGGAGCTTGGTTTCGAGCCGTTACTCCTTCGAAAATCGGAGTTCAGATCGAGTACAGATCATCTTCAGTTTATTCATGCAGATCATACACCGAAAAAAGTGCAGGTACCTGCTGACTCTCTCTGTTTTTCAATCTGTCAGATTCCCGTTCTGTACAGTATTGGTGAGCGTGAGAATATTGAAATAGAATTAAACAATGGTAATACTGAGCGGTTTGAAGGACTCCGTTTCGACAGTGAAACCAGTACCAGGATATTTCAGCGAACCGGTGAAATCAAAAAGATATTGGTTTCTGTGAATGCAGAACGGTTAATCGATAAATAAACGATAATGAAAAGAATAATCCCAAAACTGATACTAACTCTGATGGTGATTTCAATGGCCTCATGTACAGATCAGCGTGCACATGATTTCTCATCGATTGAGATTACAGCAGAAGAAATTCTTGGTAATCCAAACTACCAGGCAATCTCATTTGGTGCTTACCGCGAAACAACAAGGGAAATTCAACCAACCATACCGCAGATAAAAGAAGATTTGATGATTCTACATGCAATGGGAATACGTTTGCTACGTACCTACAATGTTCATTATGATGAGGCTGCCAACCTGCTACAGGCAATCCGCGAAATAAGGCAGGATGACCCTGATTTTGAAATGTACCTGATGCTTGGCGCCTGGATTGACGCGAAAAATGCGTGGACAGATGAACCTGAACGAATTCGCGATGAAGATAGTCCGCGAAATTCTGTTGAAATTGCCCGGGCTGTTGAGCTTGCTCAGCAATATCCCGATATCGTAAAAATAATTGCCGTTGGTAACGAAGCGATGGTTCACTGGGCAGAAGAGTACTGGGTTGAACCATCCATCATCCTAAGATGGGTAAACCATCTTCAGGATCTGAAAGCCGCAGGAGAACTCCCCGAAACTTTATGGATCACCTCATCAGACGATTTTTCATCCTGGGGCGGTGGTGGAACGGAATATCACAAGCCGGAACTGGATGCACTGATTGAGGCTGTAGATTTTATTTCGATGCATACCTATCCCATGCATAACACCCATTATAATCCCGAGTTCTGGGGAGTTCCCGAAGATGAACTGGACCTGAGCGATATGGAGAAGATTCATTCGGCTATGGACAGATCACTTGAGTTTGCAATCAATCAGTATGAAAATGTTGTGGCCTACATGCAGAGTTTGGGCATTGATAAGCCTGTTCATATCGGCGAAACGGGCTGGGCAACGGTTTCAAACGAATATTATGGAGAAGACGGCGCAAGAGCTACGGATGAGTATAAATCGGGACTTTACTACAAGATGATGCGTGAATGGTCGAATGAAAACGGCATCACAGTTTTCTACTTTGAGGCGTTTGATGAACCTTGGAAGGATGCTGCAAATCCTCTCGGTTCAGAAAATCATTTTGGCCTGATTAATCTGCAGGCTCAGGCAAAATATGCAATCTGGGATCTTGTGGATCAAGGTATTTTTGATGGATTGACACGTGATGGCAATCCAATCACAAAAACATACGATGGAGATCTGGACGCATTGCTTGAGGATGTACTTGTACCACCAACCGATGCTGAAATTAGAGCCAGACAAGAAGGACAATAAGCTGTATATAGCCGGCCGATAAGGACAGGCTATTTAATTGATTAATATTTGAATAAATCACCGAACATGAATTCTGAAAGACTTGAAATTAAGGTTTTTGAAACCACTGAAGGATGGAACCGGCTCGGCCGGGCTTCTTCAATTCAGGACTTTGAGATGTGTGTTCAGATCTGCCTTAATCCCGGTGAGAAGGCAAATGACCAGTCATAAATCATAAATAAATACTAAATGTCACAGGCAAAGGCTTTAAAAAAGAAGGTGCCCTATCGTCATAAGATAGCATTCGGGATGGGTATGTTGGCTAACCAGATGTTTCCTGCCACACTGGGAATATTCATGGTTGTATTGGTACAAAATCTTGGATTTCCGGGCTGGATGTGGGGTATCGTCTATTTTCTGCCGAGAGTTCTTGATGCTGTTACTGATCCTGTCGTGGGGTTTATATCTGATAATACCCGATCAAGATTTGGACGTAGAAGGCAGTATGTGATTACAGGTGCGGTTATCATGGGGATCGCATTTTCGATCATGTGGCAGCTCTATGCAGAAAATACAGTCAATTACAATTTTGGCTACTTCTTATTCTGGTCATTTGCCTTCTATATCGGCTTAACCATATTCAGTGTGCCTTATGTGGCTATGGGATATGAAATGAGTGAAGATTTTCATGAGAGAACCGAAATTATGGCCATTGCTCAATGGATTGGTCAATGGGCGTGGGTAATCGCTCCCTGGTTTTGGGTGATCATGTACGATCCGGCATGGTTCCCAAGCGCTGAAGCAGCCACTCGAGAGCTTGCTATTTATATAGGAGTCATTTTTGCTCTGTGTGCCATGATTCCCGGGATTTTTATTCCCAGTAAATCTACGGTAAATGAAGATTATGAATCGCTGACACTGAACAACGTTAAGCGGAGCCTCAAAGAAATCGTCAGAGGGTTCAAGGAGGCATTATCGTTAACCCCATTCAGAAAACTCTGTATTGCTACCTTTTTCATTTTTAATGCCTTTAACACCGTTGCAGGGTTTGTTTTCTTCATTGTTGTATGGTATATGTTTGGCGGAGACGCAGGCGAAGCAGGCATTTGGATCCCTCTCTTTGGTAGCGTCGGTGCACTGGTGACCACATTTTTGGTAATCCCTATTGTAGCTCGTATGTCAAGAGTACTTGGCAAGAAAAGAGCATTCATGATAGCTCAAACAATAGCACTGTTTGGGTATGCGAGTTTGTGGTTCCTTTTTGTTCCCGGAAAACCATGGATGTTCTTGCTGGCCTTACCATTTCACTCATTCGGGATCGGCAGTTTATTTGTGTTGATGATGTCGATGACAGCTGATGTAATTGATATAGATGAACTCAATTACGGAAAACGGAGGGAGGGAATATTCGGTGCGATTTACTGGTATATGGTGAAGTTTGGTTTTGCGATAGCCGGTGGATTAAGCGGGGTCATTCTTACCGTAGTGGGTTTTGATGGTAATCTGTCTGTTCAGCCTGAAGGGGCAATCACGGGATTGAGAGTATTCTTCTCGGCTTTACCCATGTTTGGAACATTGGTGGCACTTTGGGTAATGCGAGACTATGACGTAACCGAAGAGAAAGCGAATGATGTCCGGGTGATCTTAGATGCCCGAAAAGCAGAAAAAGATGCAGTTGCTGTACCTTATTCTTACCAAAAAGACCGTTTGCTCTCTATGACCTCTGTCGATTCCGAAGTGGAAGTTATCGCATCTGAAATCAACAAACTCAGCAATAGTAAATTAAAAAGAAGCTTTAAAGAGTCGCTGAACAGCGGTATTCATGGCTTCTGTTTCAGTCCTTACCTGGAAGGCCAAAACCTGGGAGATCAGCTTTCAAGAAAACAAATAGAGAAAAGAATGAAGGTGGTGGCTCCGTATTCTAAATGGATCCGTTCATTCTCCTGTACAGATGGTAATGAGTGGATCCCCGAAATTGCCAAACAAATGGGATTAAAAACCTTGGTTGGAGCCTGGATTGATAACAACCTGGAAGCAAATGAAACAGAGATTAAAAATCTAATTAAGGTAGCCAAAGCAGGTCATGCAGATATCGTCACCGTTGGTAACGAATGTCTGCTCAGAAATGAACTGAGTGAGGATGAGATCGTTGCGTACATCCAACAGGTAAAAGAGGCGTTACCCGGAGTAATGGTTAGTTATGTAGATACATACTATCAACTCCATTTGAGTCCAAAAGTGATTAAAGCGTGTGATGTTGTACTTGCCAATTGTTATCCATTTTGGGAAGGCTACGATGCCGAACATTCATCCCTCTATTTGGCAAAGATGTATGAGGTGATAAATAATTTTGCTGGTGACAAGAAAGTGATCATCGCAGAAACCGGCTGGCCAACCTATGGTAGAAGCGTTGATCAGGCCGAACCTTCCGTTGAAAATATGATGAAGTATTTTATTCGATTGAAAAAATGGAGTGAACAGGAAGAAGTTGAAGTTTTCTACTTCGCATCATTTGACGAATCCTGGAAAGCCCGCCATGAAGGTGATGTTGGTGCCAGATGGGGCCTTTGGAATAAAAATGAACAACTAAAAGTGAATTAA
>RECI01000265.1 GCA_007694095.1 Balneolaceae bacterium
TGTACCAAGCTCACGGAATGTTTTAGAAACGTTCCGCAGTCGCTCATCCCATTCCCTGTTCACTTCAACCCCTTGAATGGATTCATGATATGTAACCAAAGTATATGCTGTAGCAAATGGATCGAATAAGGCTTTTACAAGCAGGGTTGCTAGTAGAAAAATTCCAACAAGTGTGATTAACTGAAACCAGATGGCATTAAAAGCCAGCATCAGAAGAATTCCGGGAATTCCGAAGAGTATCAACATCGCCACATAGAAAACACGGCCGAGAATCCAGACTTTTACTGCCGTCATCAGTATAGGCTTATAAGATTGGGCATACAGGATAATGCCGTGCCGGGCACTTTTCCAGACATTTTTCTCATCACGTGCGATTGCATAAGAGAGGATTGCCTCGTCGATATAAGAGAGAGACTGGTTCACAATCATTGCAGCCCACCTTGCGATTTTTGATGCTCCGCCGCCAAGAGGAAGAATATCTACAATGCGCACAAACTGGCGTGTAAATCGCCTCACGATCCTGTCAATCATACGGTCGAGGGCAAACAAAATAGTTACATCACGGAAAAATTGTTTCACGATATCACGGCCGTATTCCACTTGTAGCTTGCCGCCTGGCAGGGAGCCATCGGTGTACAATTTTGTCATAACAGCAATATGTGCCCCTTTTACGAGATAGAGCAGGTACCGTTTTCCAAAAATAAGTACGCCATATGGCCCCGCAATGGCAACAATGAAAAAGAGAAATGCAAGGAGTTCAACCCTGGTACTGAAGAAATAAGCTATACTTCCAAATATGGCAAGCCACACAACCGAAAGAATAAAAAAACCACCATAAACAGCCAGGTTCAGCAGGAGAAATGGTGTTGTTTTTGGTTTCTGTATTGGGGAGTTTTTAGTTGTTGACACTTTTCACTTTTCACTTTTGCCTTTTCACTTCTATTCATCATAAATCCGTTCAACTCTACAAGGAGGCGGAAAAGCACCGCCACGCTTGCAGGTTTCACTTTTGCCTTTTCACTTTTCACTTTTGCCTTTTCACTCTATCAAAAAAATTCAAAACATTATAGATTTTGAATCTCATTTAGTTTTTTCACGGCACGATCATTCAAATTTAAAAAAACATCTTCCGGGATGTCTCCAACAGTATATTTGAATCGGAGCCATACGATATACGTGGCCATTACATCTTCGTAACAGTATTGTTCAATTTTTTCAAGTTCACCGGCCTTGAAAAGTTCGAGTACTTCGCTGCCATCGGCTGTTTGTTTAAATGGTACGTCAATCAGAAGGCCCAGGTGTTTCAGCTTTGGGTAAGAACTTGCACCGTAATTACTGAATTCATCCATCAGGTCGGTATTCGCCTTGCTGAAACGATAGCGGATGTCGTAATGGTTGAGCCGGAACGGCATCTGGATGTTGTATTTCATCGCGCGATAGGTGAGTAGGGGTAAATCGAATCCCCGTCCGTTGTGGTGGATCAGTCCGAAATCTTTGTAGGTCATAAGGGCGTCAAAAATTTTGTTAAGCCCGTCCAGTTCATCCTCACCATGCCAGCCTGCTTTAGATGACGGCATACCGGTGTTTTCAATCCAAAGGCCAACCCATGATACCATACGGTGATACATGGGAGGCAAAAATCCGGATTGATTGCGCGAAAGCTCTTCTGATGCCTTTTCCATCAGCACATCTTCAGGGCTGTCAAAATCATCCAGCGTTTTACGGATGAAATCATAGTCAGGAATGGTTTCTATATCAAAAACAAAAAGCATGGCAGTTATTTAACGTTTACCGGTATTGGATTCCGTTACGGTTCTCTCACCGGTTAAATTACCCATAAATTTGGAATTAAATACCTCTTCTTCAAGATTCTGCCCCAACAAATGCATGGTTTTTGTGATCGCCGCTTCCATCGTCATTTCACCTGCACTAAGCCCGCCAAGCTCTTTCACTGCACGTCCGCTTGAATAGATGTCGAGGTTAACAGCATCATAGGCTGCCTGGGAAGTAATGATTACATGGCAGTGGTGGTCTCTGCATTTTTTTATAAATGGCAGCATGTTGTAGTGCCCTTTTACAGGCATGTTTCCGATCCCGAAGGCTTCAATAATTAATGCTTTAAACGTGCTTAGGTCGAGGCAGTCGAGAGCCCTGGTATTTATTGCAGGATGAACTTTAATTACATGAATCGCATCACTGAAGTGGGTGTTGCATGTTGCTGACACTGAACTATTTATCATAACATCAGCCGAGAGTTTAATATTGATGCCTATCTCGGCAAGAGGAGGGAAATTTGGCGACTCAAACGCGTTAAAATCGCCAATGCTCATTTTGGTGCTCCGGTTGCCGCGAAAAAGATGATCGTTAAAACAAACAGCCACCTCGTGGATGGGATATGTTGCAAGTTCAATGGCATTTACCAGGTTGCGCCTGGCATCGCTGCGGATATTGCTCATTGGCACCTGGCTTCCGGTAAAAATTACCGGTTTGTTAATCGGGTTTAAAGCGAAGGAGAGAGCCGAAGCCGTGTAGGCCATGGTATCGGTTCCGTGTAATACAACAAAACCATCATAATTCTGCAACCGCTTGTAAATCAACTCACCCAAAATTTTCCAGTGTTCAGGGTTGATGTCTGAACTATCCTCAAAGAAAACATTTTCGATAGTGATATCGGCAATTTGGGTCAGTTCCGGCATTTGCTGATACAACACCTGGCTCCATCGGGCCGGATCCAGTACAACCCCGTCTGTTTCAAATTGCATGGAGATGGTTCCGCCTGTTTGCAGAAGTAAAATTCGTTTCATCTTATCGGATTTTCAGACCTTTTTGATTGAATTGAAGAAAAAAGCGCATAAAATGAAAATTAAGTTATGATTTTATTTATTGGTTTTTCATTTTTAATCTATATAAACAAAGTAACATGTGTAAAGAAGGTTGGGGGATGCCCATCTGTTTACGGTTAGTTGAGTAACTATTCAGCGTGTTCTGTATTTTTAACCGTTACAGGATATTTCAAAACCTTCTGACATATCGTGATTCATGAATAAAACAAAGTCGTTAAAATAAATTTAGGAGCTTTAATGAAAGTATATGAGCCAGGAAAAATCAGAAATATAGCCCTGCTTGGGCATGCAGGTTCTGGAAAAACCACTCTTGCGGAAACCATGATATTTGAATCTGGTACATCAAGAAAAAGAGGGGCTGTTGAATCAAATAATACTATCTCTGACTATCATGAAATAGAAAAAGAAAAGCAAAAATCAATTTACAGTTCACTATTGCATCTCGACTGGAGAGGCACAAAAATAAACCTGATTGATACACCCGGCACTTCGGATTTTTATGGTCAGGTATCAGAAGCCTTTGCGATATCTGATGTTGCCATGTTTGTACTGAACAGTGAATACGGAGTTGAGATAGGTACCGAAGCATTCTGGAGAGCCGCCGAACGAAATGGTATTCCATCGATGATTGTGATGAATAAACTCGACAGCGACAAATCTGATTTTCAAAGTGCTGTAGATTCTGCCAAGGAGCGATTTGGACGCGGCGTGGTTATTGTTCAGTATCCCTATAGTGAAGGTGACGATTTTCATGCCATTATCGATGTCCTTAAAATGACAATGTATGAATTTCCGGAAGACGGTGGGAAACCTGACAAACTGCCAATCCCGGAATCGCAGCGCGCCCAGGCGGAATTACTGCATAATGAACTTGTGGAGGCAATTGCTGAAAATGATGAAACTCTGCTCGACATGTACTTCGAAAACGGCAGCCTGGATGAATACCAGATGACTGACGGGCTGAACATGAGTTTGTTGAACCGGGATATTTTCCCGGTTTTTTGCGCATGCGCGTCGAGAAATTTCGGTACAGGCAGGATAATGGGCTTTCTTGGAAATGTAGCCCCATCACCCCTGGATCGGGATATGAAATTGAAAAACGGAAGTTCTCATGCCATTGACCCGGACGGTAGTCCATCGTTTTTTGTATTTAGGTCATCTTCCGAGCCGCATGTTGGAGATCTTACCTATTTCAAAGTTACAGGAGGGACCATCAAATCGGGTATGGACCTGGTGAACCGCCGCACAGAAGACGGGTTGCGGATCGGTTCGCTCTATGTTAGCCAGGGGAACAAGCGAACAGAAGTTTCTGAAGTAAATACAGGAGACTTTGCAGTAGCTGTGAAACTGAAAGATATGCAGGCAGGGGATACCGTGACACTTAAAGACAGCAGCCTTGAATTTGCCCCGATTGAATATCCTAATACCACTATGAGGGTTGCTCTAAAATTGAAAAAAGAGGGTGACGAAGATAAACTGGGAAGTGCACTCAATCAGATTCAGAAAGAAGATCCATCCGCGAGGGTAGAGCATAGCCAGGAACTTCAGCAAACCATCTTACACGGCCTTGGTGAAGAACACCTGAATGTAATTCTGTACCAGCTCAAAGAGCGTTTCAACCTGGATGTCGAGTTTATTCGTCCGAGGATTCCATACAGGGAAACCATCACGAAAAGAGTGGAAACACATTACAAGCACAAAAAACAGAGTGGCGGTGCCGGGCAATACGCCGAAGTTTACATTTCCATGGAACCATGGGAAGAGGGCATGCCTCAGCGAGACGATCTCAACGTAAGAAATGTGGATGAGATAGAGTTGGATTGGGGAGGTAAACTCGTTTTCCAAAACTGCATTGTTGGTGGTGTGATTGACAACCGTTTTTTACCCGCAATTTTAAAAGGGATAATGGAAAAAATGGCAAATGGGCCGCTGAGCGGATGCCGTGCCCGCGACATACGTGTATCGGTTTATGACGGATCCATGCACTCTGTTGACTCGAATGAAGCCGCTTTCAAAACAGCAGGTTTGATGGCATTCCGGGACGGGTTTCTGAAAGCCTCGCCACAGCTTCTTGAACCACTTTATGAAGTTGAGGTTACCTTGCCTTCCACCTATATGGGTGATGTTATGGGTGATTTGAGTTCGAGGCGGGGGCAGATCCTGGGAATGGATGCCGAGGGCACTATACAGAAAATAAAAGCTATCGTTCCTCTTCAGGAACTCGATCAGTATACCACACGCCTGAAATCGATGACGCAGGGGAGCGCAACCTATACACGTAAATTTCACGAATACGGACAGGTTCCGAATGATATCCAGAAGCGTGTGATTGAAGAAACCCTTGCAGCAGAAGCCGAGAAGAACTAAGGCAGTACATGTTTAAAAAAGATAACCACCCGTAATCTGATGGGTGGTTATCATTACATCAGGGAAAAGTACATCCGGAATGTGAATCCGGATAGATAAAAATCAGAGGAGCAGGTCATATGAAAAAGAAACAAAGAGTTATCATATTAGGGGCAGCAGGGAGGGATTTTCACAACTTTAATACATGTTATCGTGATAATGAGGACGCGGAAGTTGTGGCATTTACAGCTGCACAAATCCCCGATATTGACGGCAGAAAGTATCCTGCAGAACTTGCCGGAGCAAATTACCCAGCCGGCATTCCCATCTACTCACAAAAGGACCTTTCAAGGCTGATCATTGAACTTGATGTCGATATCTGCGCTTTTTCTTACAGTGATGTCTCTTACGATGAGGTGATGTCAGTAGCATCCGAAGTTAACACTGCTGGAGCCGATTTTTTATTGATTGGCACAAAAAAAAGCATGATCAAATCCACAAAACCGGTTATATCTGTAGGGGCGGTGCGAACAGGAGCGGGAAAAAGCCAAACATCCCGGAGAATCATCGAAATACTGATGGATTTGGGTGTAAGGGTAGTGGCTATTCGTCATCCGATGCCGTATGGTAATTTGATTTCTCAAAAAGTACAGCGATTTGCCGAAATTGAAGATCTTGCACGCTATCAATGTACCATTGAGGAGATGGAAGAGTATGAGCCGCATGTGTTGCGTGGTAATGTGATTTTTGCAGGCATAGATTATGAAGCCATCATCCGGAAAGCGGAAATGGAAGCGGATGTGATAGTGTGGGATGGAGGCAACAATGATTTTCCGTTTTACCATACCGACCTTATGATAACAATTGTGGATCCGCACCGTGCCGGGCATGAGTTATCGTATTACCCGGGCGAAACTGTGCTGAGAATGGCGGATGTTGCACTGATCAATAAAATTGATACAGCTGATGCGGCCGATATACAAACAGTTAGGGAAAATATCGAAAAGATTAGGCCGGGAATCACAGTGATTGATGCTGCATCACCGATTGCTGCTGATAAACCAGAACTGATTAAAAATAAACGGGTTCTGGTAATTGAAGACGGGCCAACACTCACACACGGCAACATGAAAATAGGCGCAGGTGTAATTGCCGCAAGAAAATTTGGTGCCGCCGCACTTGTTGATCCACGACCTTTTGCAACCGGTAAATTGAAAAAAACCTTTGAAGATTATCCCGATATAGGTACGCTTCTGCCTGCAATGGGTTATGGGGAAGAACAAATTCGGGATCTTGAAGAAACCATCAACAATACGGACTGTGACACGGTTATTATCGGCACACCCATCGACCTCAACCGAATAATCAATATCAAAAAACCATCTGTTAGGGTAACATATAGTTTACAGGAAATCGGAAAACCCGATCTTACGGATATCCTGACACAATTTGCAGAGATGCATAAATTAAGATAGGGAGTATATCAGGATAAAATCAGGGTGTAATACCTAATGATTGTTTGTTGCCACAGAAGGCACAGATTTTCTCAGAGTGTAATCTGTGTAAATCTGAGTTCTCTGTGGCAATAAATCTCTCTGGCAAGACATCTTTTAACTGCTGCAATATGACACTCATTTTCAAAAATTATCTATAAACCTTTTTTTATTTCTCCTGTTGTGAAGTAACCGAAAAATCATGAATATTCCGGTTAAAAAACAACATGGGATGAAAGCAAAAATTAAATCATTTATAGAAAATGTAACCAGGCCAGCAGAAGTGTTTAATCCGTCATCACTGAATGATGAAATTGCAATGAAGACGGAGTGGTCAAGCCTCAGTACCAGCAGTACAAATTTTAAAACTCACAATCTTGTTGAGAAAGGCCCAAACCGAATGGAGTTTAAAACGGCATTAGGTGCTAAAATATTTGTGTTTCTGTTTATGGTTATCGGACTTGCTGTGCCTGTTATATTTCATATGGTTCCGGATGCTGAACTTGGTTCGGGAGGTATATGGCCATTATATATTTTTGGAGGTATTTTTTTCCTTGTTGGTGCAGTAATGCATTATGTGCAGACCAGCCCCATCGTTTTCGATAAACTGGAAGGTTTTTATTGGGGTGGGAGAAAAAAGCCCGAACTCCATCATACCAATGAGCAATTAAAACATGCTGCACGGATCCGTAGTATTTATGCTATTCAAATTCTTTCAAGGCGCGTATCCAGCAGCAAATCTTCATACACATGTTATGAAATCAATCTTGTGTTGAGAGATGGAAGCCGCCTGAATGTAATAGCCCATGCCGGCGGAAAAGCTATTAAAGAAAATGCTGAAACTCTCGGGAGGTTTTTAGGGGTGCCAGTATGGGATGCTTCCTGAAATTTATCTTTTCGGTTTCGTTGCCATCAAAAATTCAAAACTGCTTACCGGAAATGGTTTTTTGTAATAAATAAAACCTTCGCCATACTCAAAACCTGCAAGATGCCCCAATTGCTTGGCCCTTGCACGAAGGGAGATAAAAAAATCGGGATCAGAAATATAAGTTGCAGGTTCATCTCCGGGGTCAAAAACGTTAAATTGTGATTCGAAGGCTTTTATTGCATTTTCTTTTTGATCAATGGTATCGGTAATGTCAAAAACAAAATCGGGTTCAAAAGGCTGATCCTGCATATAATGCAAAATGTGTGCAGGCCTGTGAGGTTGCTGAATGTTGCTTTTTTTGTCCTGGGTTACAATTTTGGCAAGGCCGCTGTAAAAAATGGCATCGATCAATAACCTGGCAGCGTTGCCATGGTCGGGATGCCGGTCGGAAGGGGCGGGCAGAATGCAAATATGGGGTTTATAGTGGCGTACTCTCTCGATCACCGGAAGCTGTAACTCACGCGTATTTTGCAGCTCTGTATCGGGTAAGCCAAGATTATCACGAGCTTTTAACCCAAGTATTTCAGCTGCTTTTTTTGCTTCTGCAAGACGCAGTTCCGGGGTGCCTCTTGACCCCAACTCACCCCTTGTGAGGTCAATAACTGCTACATCAAGGCCTTTCCTGGTGAGCGATGCAAGTGTCCCGGCACAGCTCAGTTCAGTATCATCAGGGTGAGCACCAAAAGCGATTATGTCCATCTTAAGTAAAATTTTTGGAAGGTTTTATAAATTTTATGCAACGTAATAAATTTTTGTACGTATGTCATTAAAATGACCGGATTTCTCAGATCTGTAATTTAAAACGATATTTTGTGAAAACTGTTACTGTAATTCATCCATAGAAAAAAAATTCATGAACCGGTTTTTTATAAGCTTGCTTGAAGGTGTTAAAATTGCTTTTTCGGCCATCTGGACCAATAAAACCCGTGCTATCCTTACCACCACATGCATTGTTATCGGGATAGTTTCTGTCACAGCGATGAATACCATTTCTGATGGTATTGACAGGGCATTTGAAGACAGTATGGATATGCTGGGCCGCAATGTGGTTTATGTTGAAAAGTGGCCGTGGGGCTTTGGTGGAGAATACAGGTGGTGGGAGTACAGAAACAGAAGGGAGATGGAACTTTCTTATGTGGACAGGCTGAAGAATTTGACTCCGACAGCATCCGAAGTATCGGCATCTGCCTCCCGCAGGGCTTCGATTCGCCACCAGGAACGTTCTGCCGACGGTGTGATGGTAAACGGGGTAACGGAAGGATATTTCAGAACGGCATCAGTGAATATCCAGGATGGAAGGGTATTTACCGGAGATGAAATCCAGAGGGTAGCCCGGGTTGTAATTCTCGGGGGAACTGTTGCCGATGTACTGTATCCAAACGAAGATCCTCTTGGGAAATTTGTGCAGATCAGCGGCCAGCGTTTTACAGTTATCGGTGTACTCGAAAAACGGGGTAATTTCCTGGGTCTGGAAGACTTCGATAATATGGTTTTGATGCCGATTTCATCATTTGGCACTATTTACAGTTTACGGTGGGGTTTACAGATAGCGGTGCAGTTTCCCGATGATGAGGCGCTTATTGAAGGAGAGTATGAAGTGATAGGCGCCATGAGGCAAATACGGCAGCTTGATCCGCTCGATGATAACGATTTTGCCATAAATCAAGCCGGCTTATTTGAACAGGAATTCCAGGGTATGAAAGTAGCCATTTACGGAATTGGAATTTTCCTGACCGGCCTGGCACTTTTTGTAGGCGGCATTGGTGTAATGAATATTATGTTTGTTTCAGTTAAAGAACGAACGAAAGAAATTGGCATTCGTAAGGCAGTTGGCGCGAAATCATGGGAAATTCTTCTCCAGTTTTTAATGGAATCGATTGTAATCTGTATCCTCGGAGGAATCATCGGTGTGTTGCTTTCGATCGGGGTAACCCATTTACTGAATCAATTTTTTGTCGCGTATATGGACTGGACTACGGTTCTGAATGCAATACTGATTTGTGCATTTGTCGGAATATTATTCGGTTACCTACCTTCCAGCAAGGCTGCCAAATCCGATGCCATTGAGTCACTACGCTATGAATAAAATGAGGCTATATGAATATCATTGAGGTTTTTCGGCAGGCATTCGATTCCATACGTACCAATAAATTAAGGTCGTCACTAACCCTGCTGGCCATCTCGGTTGGTGTATTTGCAATCATCAGCGCGAATACAGCTGTTCTGGTGCTGGATACCTATTTCAAGGACACACTCAGTTTAATGGGTGGCGATGTTATTACCGTTTCCAAATTTCCTGCTATCCAAATGGGGCCTACCGACTGGGATCGTTACCGGAACCGTCAGGATATAACCATTGCCCAAATGGAAAGGCTGCAGGATATTACCCGCTCAGCACGCGGAATAGGCCCGAACCGTACATACAGAACAACGCGTGTGGCCTTTGAAGATTTGGAAACCGAACCTAATATAGGAATCAGGGGCGGAAACGAACATTATTTGGCAAATAATGCCTACAACATTGAAGATGGGCGTAATTTTCTTCCGGAAGATATTGATTACGCAAGGCCGGTTGCAATCATTGGGGCCGATGTTGTGACTGCTCTTTTTGAAAGGAGAAATCCCATCGGCAACACAATCCGGATCGAAGGGCGCCCCTATACAGTGATAGGTATTACAGAAGCAAAAGGTAATGTGTTTGGCAGTACATTAGACCGGTTTGTTGTAATACCCTATACAAATCTTGCCGGTATCTATGGCAGAAATCAAAATATTGGCATCCAGGTGCGGGCTGGTTCCATAGAGTACGTTGCTTCGGTTATTGATGAACTTACCGGTATTCTCAGGGCAATCAGAAAAGTAGACCCGGCTGCGGATAATGACTTTGAAATTACCACGAATGAATCTCTTACAGGAGTTTTTGACCAGTTCACCGGCCTGCTGTACCTTATCGGATTTGTTATCGGCGGCATTGTTCTGCTTGGTGCCGGCATTGGCGTTATGAACATCATGCTGGTATCGGTAACGGAACGGACCAGGGAAATCGGAATCAGGAAAGCCGTTGGTGCAACCAGGAAAACCATCGTTTCACAATTTCTGATGGAATCAATTGCAATTTGCCAGATTGGCGGCGTAATCGGAATACTTGCCGGTGCAGGACTGGGTAACCTTGCTGCACTTTGGCTCGAGTCCGGAATCGTGATACCGTGGAGTTCCGCCGTGGCAGGTGTGATTTTAATGACGATCGTCGGTATTCTTTTTGGCGTATATCCTGCATATAAAGCCGCTATGTTAGACCCGATAGAGAGCCTGCGATATGAATAGCCCTATTAAAGGGAGAGAGGGAG
>RECI01000312.1 GCA_007694095.1 Balneolaceae bacterium
CCAATACTCTGTTTTTATGGCCCTCCCGGTGTTGGTAAAACATCACTCGGAAAATCCATTGCACGAGCTGTGGACCGTAAATTTGAGCGATTCAGTCTCGGGGGAATTCATGACGAAGCAGAAATCAGGGGCCACAGGCGTACATATATCGGGGCACTTCCCGGTCGGATACTGCGGGCCATGAAAAAAGCAGGCAAGGGTAATCCGGTAATGATGCTCGATGAAATAGACAAGGTAGGTTCCGATTTTCGGGGCGATCCTACCTCTGCCCTGCTTGAGGTATTGGATCCTGAACAAAATGATACTTTTACTGACAACTACCTTGAGCTTGAATATGACCTCTCAAAAGTGATGTTTATAGCTACAGCAAATTCATTGGACAACATTGCTCCACCCCTGAGAGACCGGATGGAAATTATCTACATCAGCGGTTATACCCTTGAAGAAAAAGTGGAAATCGCCAAAAAGTATTTAATTCCCAAGCAGATAGAAGAAAATGGCTTGACGAAAAAACAGATAAAAATTTCCAAGGGGGCGATCGAAAAAGTGATCGATGAATATACCCGTGAATCAGGTGTCCGAAATCTTGAACGACAAATCGGATCAATCTGCAGGAATGTTGCGGCACGAATTGCCGGGGGTGATATAGAAAATATGAGCATCGGAATATCCGAAGTGAGTGAAATACTTGGCAAGCGAAAATTCTTCTCGGATGTTGCTGAAAGAACAACTGTTCCGGGTGTAGCAACCGGGCTTGCCTGGACACCCTACGGCGGCGACATTCTGTTTATTGAGGCAAGTGTTTCAAGGGGAACAGGCAAACTTCATATTACCGGCCAGCTTGGTGAAGTGATGAAAGAATCGGCAATGCTCGCCATCAGCTACCTCAGGGCGCGATATAATGAGTTGAATATCCCGGAAGAAGCATTTAAATATTGGGATCTTCACATTCACGTACCTCAGGGTGCAGTACCAAAAGACGGTCCGTCGGCCGGTGTAGCCCTGCTTTCGGCTGTGGCGTCCATTTTCACCCAAAGAAAAGTAAAAAGTACAATTGCCATGACCGGTGAAATCACCCTGCGAGGGCTTGTGCTGCCTGTAGGAGGAATCAAGGAAAAGGTACTGGCCGCTAAACGGGCAGGCATTCAGAAAGTATTTCTGCCAGGTAAAAACGAAAAAGATGTGGATGAAATTGAAAAAGACGTAATAGGAAACCTGAAAATCGAATACCTGGAACGTATGGATCCAATAATCAGCCTGCTGCTTGAAGATAAACCGGTAAACAACCCGGCCAAATTCTTTGAGGTGCCGGAATCTCATAAAAAACAGGTACAATCGAACAGCATAAAAGACAGCCAGGAAGAGATGGCAATTATGAAATAAACCCGGGGGAACAAATGCCACACAGTGAGGCCCCCAGTGTCGAAATATTGAAAAACGACGAATAGGTTCGAGAGGCAGGGGCAAGATTATCGGGCAGGGTAGCAGTACGGCGATGTCACTTTGGCGGTGCGGGGTCAGAACCCCCTCGATTCAGCTTGTCACCGATACGAGATGAACGCTCGGGGGCCAGGGAGACGTCGCGTTTTACCCCAGGCTCCATTGGGTGTATCGCTTCGCGATTACCGGCATTGCGCCTGGGGCTATTCACGTTCAACCCCTCCGGGGTCCTTATCCCGGGAACGACACATCGCACAAGTTAATGAGAAAATATGTGACATTGTTATTCAACATTCGGCATTCGGCATATATATCCATTTGTTAATCAATGTCTCTCCATTTTGAATCGAACTCAGTTTCTTATTTTCCTTTACGAATCGCAGGCTGAAACTGAGTAATTACATCACTTCATCGACCGGGGTATAATTCATATCAAATGCCTCTGCTACATCTTTATAGACAATTTTGCCCTCAGCAATGTTCAAACCGTGCTTTAGGTCTGGATCATCATGAAGCGCACTTTTCCAGCCTTTGTTTGCAATTTGAACAGCGTATGGCAGTGTTGCGTTGGTCAGGCCTAATGTAGAGGTATATGGAACCGCGCCCGGCATATTGGCAACACAATAGTGCACCACCTCATCAATAATGTAGATAGGGTCGTCATGGGTAGTGGGCCTTGAAGTTTCGAAGCAACCACCCTGGTCAATAGCGACATCCACCAATACAGTACCCGGTTTCATCAGTTTTAACATATCCCGGCTGATAAGGCTTGGAGCTTTTGCTCCCGGAATTAATACAGCACCAATCACAAGGTCGGTATGTGGCAGCAGATTGCGGATTGCACCTTCAGTCGATAAAATGGTGCGAACATTTTTTGGCATCACATCATCAAGATATCGAAGCTTCTGAAGGCTGATATCCAAAATAGTGGTATACGCACCCATACCGGCTGCAATTTTTGCAGCATTAACCCCAACAATTCCGCCCCCAAGTACCATCACATTTGCGGGGGGTACACCCGGAATGCCACCCAGGAGAACACCGCGACCTCCTGTAGCCTTTTCAAGATATTTAGCACCCTCCTGCGCAGCCATACGCCCGGCAACTTCACTCATTGGAATCAGCAGCGGTAGTGATCTGTCTGCCTTTTCAACGGTTTCATATGCTATGGCAATACACCCGGAATCAATTACTGCCTGTGTTAATTCCATGCTTGCTGCAAAATGGAAGTATGTAAAAATGATCTGCCCGGCCCTCATACGCGGATACTCAATGGCAATAGGCTCTTTAACTTTTAAAATCATAGCAGACCGCGCCCATATTTCATCCACATCTTCTAAGATGGTGGCACCCCGTTCAATATACATTTGGTCGGTAAACCCACTGCCAAGGCCGGCGTCTTTTTCAACTAAAACTTCATGCCCGTTTCTTTTTAACTGAAGAACACCACTGGGTTGCAGCGACACCCTGTTTTCGTGTGTCTTTATCTCTTTCGGTACTCCTATAATCATAAATTTAAATGGTTAGTTAATTCAATATTATCCTGAATTAAGGTACCAAACTTTGGATTAAAAATTGAAAAACAGATTAATGTTTTAAATGAAATTTCAGTTAATTCTTTTTAAACTAACGGATGTTTATCATTCAGACTTTAAAATTTCGCCTGATACATTTCGTTATTCTTCTGTTATTTAAAGGCAAATCTGAATATCTTGTAACATTGAAATTTGTACCTACATTCATGGCCTCATTTGTTATGAAAAGACTGTCTTTAGCAGCGATCTTTTTTATCTCCATTTTTTTTTATTCCTGTTCCTATTTTTTAAGCTCTTACGAACCTCCTGAAATGGTTTCACATGGCTATGTTGGTGGGGTCACACCGGCCAACACACAACTCTTCAATGAAAGAAGTTACCCTGTTGTGCAGGCAAACTGGCCGGGGCCCGGTGGTGATAAGGTATGGTTAGCCGTTAACCTCGGGGCAACCACTCCACCTAATACATCTGTTGATACCAGGCCATCAAGTGCCGGATGGTATTTTCAGTTTAACCGTAAACAGGCATTTCATCACAATGGGCAACAATTATCCCCCCCATGGAAAACGTCGAATATTAACGAAGACAAGAAATGGGATATTGAAAATGACCCCTGCCGAATCTTGCTTGGCGACAGGTGGCGTTTACCTGTAATAGAAGAATTACGCGCATTTCGGGAAGCGCCTGCCAACAGTGGCGGCATGGGAGAAGGTAACCGGACAGCCGCTTTTAATTCTACCCTACGCCTTCATGCCGCAGGCTTCCTGCACTCATTCAGCGGAGATCTTCGCAACCGGGGCATCACCGGACAGTATTGGGCCAGCGACCAATTTACAAGTGCCAACGGTGAAACTCTCGGTTTCGCTGATGAAAGCGGTACATTCGGCGGTAGTAAGGCTTTTGGCAGATCCGTACGTTGTGTCAGAGACGAATAATCTTTACAGGTTAATTTGGTGTAGTACCATGAATGAAATGGCTTTTAAGCATCTTACAAGTATAACAAATAATAAGCCGTTTAAGATGCTTTGGATGATCCCGGATCGACTCATCCGTCACTTTTTTTCTGCATCCGCACTTTTACAGACGTTGTAAGCACAGCAACATTTTGTTATTGACATTAACTTCATTATTCAAAAATGTTTGTATCCCGTACTGAATTAAAACCTGTTTTTATTGTAGGTACACCGCGCAGTGGAACTACCCTGCTCTACAGAACACTGTTAAAACATCCTTCTTTTAAACTTCCGCAACTTTGTCTTGAAGAGACAAAAATTTTCATGAAGCCGGAAATATCCCTGATCAGCAAACAGAAGCCGGCATCACTATTCAACTACATGCTTCAAGATGATGAACGATACCAAGAATTTCTAAATTCAATAAAGCCAGAATATACCTGGCAGAAAATCTTTTTTAAAACAGGATTTGACAGGTTTTTTTCAGAAAAACCGGCATTTTGGTTTTTTTTGCTTAACAAAAGGATAGTTAGAAAATTTTTCTTCTATGCAAAGCAAGCCCGTGGCTGTAATCGTATCGTAGAAAAAACCCCACGTCATATTCTTAAATTTAATCGTATACAAAGCACGTTTCCGAATTCAAAGATCATCGTTACACTCCGCCATCCCGTTGATGTATTTTCATCCTATAAAAAAAGAAAGCAGAGAGATCCCGATAGCAACTGGTTGTCTATATCAATAACAGACTTTATTAAGAGATATCGTAAAATGTCAACATATGTTTTAGAATTGTCTGATTCAGAGAATGCTATATGTGTTAAGTACGAGGATTTTGTTAAGAACCCCGAAAAAGAATTCAGACAAATTTGCAATCATATCAATGAACCTTTTATCAGCGATTTGTTATATGAGGGTGAAAAAAGTTTAAATGATTATAAAATTGATCCACTTTTATCAAAACCTATCAGCCCAAGAGCAGAAAACTGGTCAGATTATTTAAATGGCGACCAGGTATCCCTGATTGAAAACAACCTTCAGCATGAAATGGAAAAATTTGGCTATACATCCAGGCTGATTGATGTTTAATTGTGTTCATTTGATCTACTACAAAAAACCAGAACTATCCCGGTTCATTGCATAAAGGTCTGCAGATATTATTCCAATCAAATAAACCATCTTTCAAATTCGACAGGAATATTACGGGTAAGGGTAGTATATCTCTGGAGTAATATCTACTTTTTCATTGCATTTAACCTGGATTAAGCGACAGACTTCCGAAGTCTTTCGGAGTTGTGAAATAAACCCTTAAATAATGAAAATTCATAATTTTAATAAAATGAAGAGAGACTTCGGAAGTCTTTTTCAACTAGTGCTTAAATTGGAATATAGTTGGCCTTGAAATGAAATCACCGGTTTTATGAAAAAGTATCTTATCATTACTTCCGTTCTTTTGCTTGCGATTATGATTTTAGTTACTGCTTTTGCATTGTACAACCTACGTGACAGGCATAAAGGATATTGGGTTGAGCTTGATATTCAGGCACCTCCTCCGGCAAGAATACATGCAGGATTTTCCGCCGTCACCATTACACCGGAAATCATCGATACCTGGACAGACACCAATGGAAACTTCCGCTACAACCCTGAAGAAGGTGATACATACCGGGATATCACAGGTACCGGCATGTTTGATGCCGTATGGATGGCCGGTTTTCAGAATCGCAAACCCGCACAGGGTGTTCATGATGACCTTTGGGCCCGGGCAATGGTTCTTGATGATGGTACTACCCGGCTGGCCTGGGTTGTGTTGGATGCCATCGGTTTTTTCGCTGATGATATTGTAGAGGCCAGGAAACGGCTTCCAGCCAATCTTGGAGTGGATTATGCCATTGTTTCTTCCACCCATACGCACTCTGCACCCGATCTACTCGGGCTTTGGGGGCCAGGGCAGTTCACATCCGGTGTGAACCCGGAATACAAAGAGATGGTGATCAATCAAATAATACTGTCTGTTGAACAGGCTGTAACAGCCCTGAGGCCCGCCCGATTCCGCTTTGCCACCGATCCTGCCGGCGCAGCTTCCATGCTGGGCGACACCCGCAAACCGATTGTGATGAATCCCATTATCAACATCATGCAGGCTATTGATTCAGAAACTGATTCTACTCTCGGCACTCTCGTTACCTGGGACAACCATCCTGAAACTATCTGGAATAACAACCTTCTCATCACTTCCGACTATCCGCATTTTCTGAGGAAAGGAATTGAAAAAGGGATCCGGCACAACGGCAATCTCAGTATCAAAGGGCTTGGTGGCACAGCTATTTTCGCAATAGGAAATATCGGGGGATTAATGACCACCCATCCCGACATTCCGGTTGAATGCCTTTTTACCGGAGAAGTTTTCGAAGAACCCACGTTTGATAAAGTAAAGGCACAGGGATATAATCTCGCATATCTTGCAATTCAGGCGCTGCAAGATGAGCGTGCCGTAGAAATGGAAACAGGCAGCATATCTCTGCGGGCACAGTCGCTTAAACTGCCGCTCGACAATAAACTGTTTCGCCTAGGAGCTGCAATCGGCCTTTTTGACCGGGGTATGAGCGGATGGATGCAGTTCCGTTCGGAGATCGCCTACTGGACTATGGGACCGGCCAGCTTTCTGCATCATCCATCAGAACTCTATCCTGAAATTGCGTATGGCGGTATAGAGGCACCTGAAAAAAGTGATTTCGACATTCCGCCCATTGAGGTCCCTCCTCTTCAAGAGTTTATGCATGGAGATTTCAGGTTTATGCCCGGCCTGTCCAATGATATGATCGGGTACGTGGTCCCAAAAAGTCAATGGGATACAAAACCGCCTTATACTTACAGCAGTGATAGCCGCCCTTATGGTGAAATTAATTCACTGGGACCGGAAACAGGCCCGATACTCCATTCTGCATTGCTTGAGTTGATGGGATATGATAAACATTCATTTTTGGATACAAATGATTAGAATTATAGTGGAGCTGTAAGTTTTTAGTTTTGAATTTTTAGTTTACTTATCGTTATCGGGGTTTCGGGACAGTCGCTAACGCTCCAGCTTTTCACTTTTCACTTTTCACTTTTCACTTTTCACTTTTCACTTTTAGTCAAAATATTTTAAGTAGAACCATAAATCATTATTTCTGTTAGAATGACACTCTCTAAGGATTTCATACTTTTCGTGAAGCTGATTGCCGGCATGGGGCTTGATTACATCCGGTGGACTCAACTTGTTCCCATGATTATCGGATGGACTTTTGCCCTGGTTATTGTGTTAGCGATGACTCTGGTAACATTCCAGGGGGAAATAGATTCATTGCTGGTACGGGCTGAATCCTATGCCGAACAATATTTCGGGCCAGCGTCTGTCCCGGAAACGAATGAAGCACAGCCCGGCGGATCGGGTACACTGGAATTTTCAGGGGATGATGTTATTCCGTGGATACTGAAAATATGGGGTGTTCTGGCTTTGCTCGGGTGGATTTTTGGCCTTATTCGGGCCAAGATTTTTGGCCCCAAACCGGCAAAAAGCCTGAAAAAAAAGATAGGCTTCTTCTCTGTAGCGGCAATGGTGTTTACCGGCATTATTATTTTTCTATACCTTTTATCCGGGGGAGTTTCAGGCGGCAGTGCTTTCGAAACTATCCTCCCATTTGTATTAATGCCAATGCTTCTGATCATTGTTAGCATTTGGGGGCTTACTATTAGTCATGTGGTTGACATATTTCATGATGTTATCGACAATATTGGACACGGTGAGAAGCCGGAAGATCTCATCAAATCGACTGTTTAACCGGGATGCCGAGAGCTATTGAGCCGGGGTACGGGATCACGGGTCGGTGATCTCCCATGTTTTCATTTTTTTTAGATAATTCAGCCTACTCAATTTTTATATTTTGCAACTATTGGCAAATTTTTAATATTCAAGGATAACCTGCTCTTTTGGGGAAAGAGTCGATTACCAGGCACACCGTATTGTGTTGCCTGATTTATAATAACCCGGGGAAAACAAAAAATCATGAGTGAAACAACAATGAATACATATCTTATTCAACTAACCGAACAAATGCGTGAATCAGCCCGAAACCTGCCGGATCCTAATGTGGTTTCAGAGTTTGATGAAGAAAGTCTGCCGGAAGAATTAAAACCGTTCGCATATGCTGAACGGTTCATTCACGGCAAAGCAAAAAAGATTTCTTTTATAACCGGCATAGATACCATAGCCTTTCCACCACCAGATAAACTGACTGATGTCCAGATCACATTTCTTTACGATGAGATGAAACGCCTTCTGAATGCATTTTGCTTCTATACAGATTTTCCGGAAGGTTTGCCCGTTGAAATAAAGTACAGTTTACTGCGCAAAAAATGGGACGATAAGGCTGTTTACACCGGAGAAGGAATGACCGTCTTTGAATTCTGTGATTACGAAACGGATCGGTGTCCGTTTCCGGAGGAGTTTTGTTCGTGTAAAGATTATGATTTTGACGACGACGAACTGGATATGGATAACACAGATAATCCGGAAGCAGAGCCGTTTTGATTAGTGAATCTCATTTTTTGCAAGGATGATTGAATAGGAGTTTCAACAAATCAGCGAATTATGCGAAACCCATTAAAAAATGACTCATGACTGAACATAAACGCCTTTTTAACTTATTGCAAATGATCGCCCTGCTCAGCAGGCCTGGCGGTTTGTCGGTTGATCGGCTTGCAAAAAGGTTCCAGGTAACAACACGCACCATCTATCGTTATTTCGATATTTTACGGGAATGCGGTTTCGAAATCGAAAAATCGGGTCAGCGACGCCGGTTGAAACATTCATCTGGTTCATTCAGCATTATACCGATGTTCACATCCGAAGAAGCGGCTGTGATAGATAAAGCCATTTTATCACTCCATGCCAGTCATCCCCAAAAATCCGGATTACTGAAAAAACTAAAAATAATGACCGATGTTACACACCTTGCCGACATTATTGTGGATGCAAAAACAGCCTCCAATGTGGGCTCACTTATTGTGGCAATCCGCGAACAAAAACGTGTAATATTACATCATTACCAATCTCCAAACAGCGATTCCATCGATAACCGTAAGGCAGACCCACTCGGATTCACCGCCAATATGAAATATCTTTACGCCTTCGATCCTGACCATCAAAAAGTGCTGTTGTTTAAACCTGAACGGATTGGCCGGGTTGAAATTACAGGCACAAATTTCAAACCAGACCATCGTTACCACATCGAAAAACCCGACCTTTTCGGCATGAACGGAAAGCCTGAGACAAAAGTAACCCTTCATCTGAATTTGCGCGCCCTTCACCTGCTTCTTGAAGAGTTTCCTGAAAGCAGGAATGTGAAAGATCTCCGCGATATTGAGCCAGATTCATCCATCGTAAAGTATACCGATATCCCGCAACCAATTGAGGTTCGCCTCCCTGTTAAAGGTTTTGAAGGTGTTGGCCGGTTTGTGCTGGGCCTTCCGGGAGAAGCGGTTCCCCTGGGTCCGCCTGAATTTCTCAACTACCTTCAGGAGCGAAATAAAAGAGGCATAAAATCCTTGCAGGTACAGAAATCTTTTGAAAGAAACATTAGCTAATAGCTGACGGCTGATAGCCCTGAATTTTGTTGGTCGTAAATCAAAAAACAACCGGGACAATTCGTCGCCACAATCTTTCCTGTTGTACTTTTTTTATTATGACATTATTTGTCAATATTTTTTCCCAAATTACCATCTGACTATTCATCATCAGAAGAAAGACTTGCAAGGTTGCAGTGAATTACGGGATTTTAACAGGCTGATTCACGAAACCTGGCAGGTTTTTCTTAATCATTGACTGAAAACAACATTCGTGGATCCGGAAAATCACGGAATCTTATCAAAAACAATACATTGATATGAAAAGAAAAGAATTCTTCCTGTATATGATGGGTTTTGCCGGCTTCGGCTGGCTGATTCCTGCTTCCTTGAAAAAACAGGGACTGAAAGAATATACCCTGTATGAAGGATGGGTTGCCGGGTACTTTTATTATGACGGGCCGGAAATTGAGCAGTACCTTCGAAACGGACAGCCATTGCAGCTAAGGCGCGAACCAGGCAACAGGTACGATAATCGGGCCATTGAGATATTTACCGGTCCTCATAAACTTGGATATATCCCAAAAATTGACAACCATGTTCTTGCCAGGCTGATGGACCATGGGGCGCAATTGAAAGCAGAAATTGCAGATGTAGACACAGACCGTGCCATTTGGAAATATGAGCGGCTAAAGGTCCGCGTATGGATGGATTCGGATACAGCAATAACTTAGTAATTATGACAATGCATAACCCAACGACATCTTATCCGGATTTACTTCTCCTTTGCAATTTCTTTGGTTATTTAGTATTTCGGGGTAAAGGCTTTTTTCTTAATAAAATATAGATTGAAACATGCTTGATACACTTAAAAAAATCGGGGACCAGCTTTTAGAGGGGTGGGAGTTTGGGCGCGGTTGGCCGCAAATATCCCTCTATATCGACAATGAAAAAAGTGGAAAAAGCCGAGCAGGCCGAAAAGCTATCCATTTCCAAATGGGTGAAAAAGAAGCTTAAAAAATCACTCAGGGCCGATTACCCATATGATTTTCAAAATCTCCATGGGTCTATCCGTGACGAAAATTTCACTGTACCGGAGCGATATAAATAAAAAAGAAATAAATTTCTATATTTAATGTATGTCTATCAAAAAACGGATATTAAATAAAATCAAATCTATCAATGACCCGGAAGTACTGCATGAACTGGAAGAATGGATCAACAACCGGGAAAAAGAATCCGGAAAGGCCGAAACTGTAAATGAATCGGGTGAATGGTACCAGGCTTTAGCTGTTCAAAAAAAGGGAAGGAAAAAAAATGATCCGAAGTCTGCGATTAACTGGCTGGAAAAAATTGCGGAAAAAGGT
>RECI01000150.1 GCA_007694095.1 Balneolaceae bacterium
TGCCGGAGGTACGGCATATTTCTAACATTCAACCGGAAACTGATTTTTAGACGCAAATATAGCCGCATGGAGGGGAGCTCCTTTTCCACATTTCTGCAAACGTAACAATTTTAGGTTTTCACAATTTTAAAATTACTTTTGAGACAGCCTCTACCTGTTTGGTTGTGTCAATCCATTCAACCCATAAAAAAACGACAGCAAATAAGCCTTAAGGGTGAAAATTCATAACCCATCGGATATAATCACTCAGGTCTATAAAGGCGGGGACACAATACAGGGCACTACCTCCGATTCATCAACAAGCCCCGGAGTGAAATCACCAGCGCAGGGCAGCGCCCCGTGATTTAGGCCAACGGCCTGCCGGCAGCCCCGAAGCGGTCACAAGCCTGGAAATCAGTCCAATACAAATCGTTCATCATAATCAACCTGCCGGTGGCAGATTGGGAAAATGTGTTTTCCCATGGGGTTCACTACGTGGTTGGTTTAAACAAATCCTTCAATGAACGCTTCGACAAAGGATCTCATGTACCCGGAAATCCCCCCAGCCCCCATTAGAAAAGGGGGAGTTATTTGCGGGGCTATTCAATCCGTCAGCTGAAGCAGACGGCAATTTATTGCTTTCAGCCCGTATTCAAGAAGCCGATACCGCACCCATAATGCTATCCCTGGCGGGGCAAAACCAGATCGGTCAATCGGTTCATCGGTGATTCGGTTTATCGCAAATCCTTTAGCACCTTTAAAGCCATGCATGTATTGCGCATCACAAAAAAAGAGGCCCGAAGGCCTCTTTTTGGCAAAATGCACACATTTACTTGTTTCTTCTTTACCTTTAATTCAGGAACTGATCGAACGTGAACGACACGTAGTAGATGGCCCCCAGGTTTGGCCCGCCATAGTTCAGTACGTAACGGGTATTCGCGATGTTTGACCCACCCAGCTTAACAACGGATTTCAGGTTGGGAATCCTGTAAGAAACCTGGGCATCTAATGTGGAAATGGAGGGTACTTCACCACTGGCAAATGATGACGTCCAGTTAAATGAATCCTGCCACCTCCAGGTGAGATTAAAACCGATCTGATTGGTCAATCTTCTGTTTCCAAAGGATAAGTTAACTTTATGTTCCGGTGTATTGAAATCAAAAATCAGGCCGTCACGCTGTTCAGTTATAAGCTGATTCCAATTATAATTGGCACTTACCAGGAAGTTTCTGGGCAGGCTGTAATCGAAACCGAAAACAGCTCCCTGGGATTTTACTGTTTCATCCACATTAGTGTAAAGCTGGAAAGTGTTTTGGGCATTCCCTGATAATAAGGTAGCCGGATTTGGCTGCCCTACAAATGGAGGTGCTGGTGCATTTGCTTCGGTAAAAGGTGCAGCTTTTCTTACCCTGAATTGTGCGATAAAGTCATTGTAGATATTGTAGTAGTATGCCGCATCAATTAAAAGCCGATTACCGAGCAAGCCTTTGTAACCAATCTCAAAAGATTGAATCTGTTCAGGTTTTACTTCTTCGAAGTTTGTATAGGGGACCAACTGTCCCGATGCAGTAATTGGATCACCGGTGCGCAGAAGCTCTGATGTGAACCTATCAACCGATTCAAGTGTAAATGCATTATCTGTCACGTTGTAGGGTGCCACAGTCTGGTTCAATCCTCCAAGAAGCCGGGCAGTAAGCACATCCAGATCAATGTACTGACCCTGTGTGGTCGGGAACCGGAAACCGGTCTGATAAGACGCACGGAGATTCTGGCTGTCTGCAACACGGATAACAGACGAAATTCTCGGGTTAAACTGGCCGTCAAAATTTTCATTTTTATCATAACGTAATGATGCTGTGAGCCGGAGCCTGTCATCCAATAAGGATTTGGCCCCTTGTACATATCCACCATACTCATTAATATTCAAGCCTCCTTCATCAGCAAAGATCGTGCCGTTTGACCGGAGCTGATATTGACGGAAGCTGAGCCCTGCCTGAAGGTCAATAAAATCAATTTCATTTTTGAAATCGTATTGCCCTTCAACATGCATAAACCGCGATTGGTCATTGAACTTGGCTCCCCGCGGTATTACTTCATTCAAGGCATTATTAAATGCATTTTCAAATTCAGGAGTACCTGGCTCAAACCTGCCGGCATCTGCACCCACAATACCGAACTGTTCAGCACCATTTCTTGCCCAATCGTGCAAATTATTCAAAACTGATGCATTACCTAATAATGCCTGAACATTTTGCGGAGAATATTCAGTTGTTCCAAACTGATTTAAATAGGCTAAAACTAATCCCTGAACCATATTAGCACCATATTGAGTAAACCATTCTGTTGTGTTACGATATTGATCATTAATTGAAAAACCAACAAAATCAGCAATATATGAATCTCCAGAATCTTCAAACGTACCGTAACCGCGAATCATGAAATTATCACCAACAAACTCAAGCTTATGCTGATGTATGAAAAAATCTTTCAGGCTGTAACGCTGTGCACCGCTGTAAACCGATGTACCGGCACCATAATTCAGTGTGTAACTTGCTTCAAGGTTATCAGAAATACGATAGTGCAGCGAACCGCCAAGTTTCAGGTTTTTGGCGTCATTATCCACCAAAAACTCCTCCCGGTAACCTGTTCGTGCAACGGGTTGAGATGGAATACTTCGTGCAAAAAGCTGGGCATCTTGTGGTGTAATAGGGAGAGGGGAACTAACCAATCCTTGTGTTAAACCAGTAATAAAATCTGGATTTAAACTTAGTAACCCAATATTAAACGTACCATCATCCCCGTACAGGTGCACACCATCATACGCCGGATTCCGGTCAACACCCGATGGGCCAAGGGATGCATTTTTATCGATATAATTTATCCCTCTCCAGTCATCAGCCTGCGAATAGCTGAAGTTCAATTTGAAAGCGAACCTGTCGCTCACCGGTTTGGCATATCGTATCGAGGTTTCGAACATTGGACGCGGATTACCGGGTTCACCCAAATCTGAATCACCTCCAATGTGGTTAAAACCATTTTGAACATAGACACTTAACCCGGGATATCGAATCGGGCTTTTGCTGTTTACCAGAAGAATTCCGTTAAACGCATTTGGCCCGTAGAGTGCTGAAGCGGCGCCTGGAATAAATTCAACACTCTCCACATCCAGCACAGATGGGCCATTCAGATTCCCGATCGGAAAATTGAGCGCGGGCGCCTGGGTATCCATTCCATCAGTAAGCTGAACCATTCGTGTATTGCCGGTTGAATTGAATCCACGTGCATTTACTATCTGGAAGTTGATACTGCTTGTGGTGATGTCAACACCCTTAAGGTTCGCCAGCGCGTGATAATAGCTTGGTGATGCTGATTGATTAATCGCAATTATATCCATTTTTTCGATGGAAACAGGAGCATCAAGAATACTTTCTTCCACCCTTGAAGCAGACACCACGATATCTGCACCAAGTATCGTCTCCTCGCGTAATTCAATTCGCATCCCGGAAACATTCTGTTCGGTAATTTGAAATTCCCGTGCTGTATAACCGATGATAGAAGCCACAATCGTAATTGGTGGTTCGGCATTGACCCTGAGAGTGAACTCGCCCCTCAAATTTGTAGCTACACCAACAACCGTTCCCCTTACAACAACATTTACACCGGCAAGAGACTGGCCTGTAGATGCATCAACAACTGTACCTGATACAGTGATGCGTTCGTCTGCAGTGTATGAAGTATAGTTTAATGAATATAGTACAGATGAGTTAAGTGTGATAATGAATACCCCTAACAAAAGAGAAAACATAAGCTTGTTGTATGGTATCATATTTTTCATATTTTGGCAGTTTAATTATTGTTGTGAATAGAACTGAAAAAAAACCCCGAGTGAAAATAAACTCCATTTTATGGCAATTGCAAGCGCTTCCAAAGTAATTTATTAAAAATTTCTTTACACTGCGGATATATTTCTATGTGTATGAATGCGTTTTGATATAAACCTGATTCGTTTAAACCAACTCAACCTCAAAACATGAAAAAACTGAACCGATATATTTCTTTCCTTACTATATTATTTTTATTTGTTTTGATGCTTCCCCTTCACTCTTCGGCCCAGTACATGCAAATTTCAGTTTCTGGAACCGGTGAAGTTGAAGCAGAAGCAGATTTATTACTGTTCAATGTTACCATCACACAGTTTCACGGCTCTCCGAAAACCGCTTTTGATAGACATAAAGAACAAGAGTCTTTCCTTACACGACTACTTATCAGCGAGAATATAGCAGAAGAGAATATCTATACCAATCCTGTGAATATCTCACCCATGCGCAGGCAGCAAGATGGTTCCGGTTATGAGACACGCCAAAATGTTACCATCCGGATTGATGATGTGGCACAGTTTGAAGCGATGCAAATCACACTAATCGAAAATGGATTTGTGAACTTCTCAGGAAATTTTACATCATCCATGCAAAAAGAGGCTGCTGATGAAGCGCTCGCGCTGGCTGTTGAAGACGCAAAAATGAAAGCGGAAATTCTTGCAAAAGCATCAGGTAAAGAAATTATCGACATTATTACTATTGAATACGGGACAAGAAGTGAGGTTTCACCACGCTCTGCTACAGCCATGTACGTAATGGAAGCAGCCGATAGCTCTTTGCTGCAGTTCCGTCAAACCATTACCGTTCGGGAAAGGGTAAATGTAGTTTTTACGGCAAATTGACGGAAATTTTTAACAGGTTTTTCCGGCTAAAATTAGTTTGTGTCTCAACTGAACATTTGCAGCTCGGGCGTTAACCAGACAATAATTGTTGAACTGTTTTCTGCTGTCACCTTATTCCTAAACAATCAGACACTTCACATGTTGGCACAATACCCGCTTCAACGCTGTCAGATCCGGTGGGTGCTGACAGGTTTTCGCTCAACAGTTCCACAGTTCCTCAAGTCTACAGGATATCCTTTAAATAAGCCCACAAATTTTTTGCAATAATCCGGTGGCCTTCTTCAGTTGGATGTATTCCATCCGGAAGGTTGAGTTCAGGATCGCCCGCCACCCCCTCAAGAATAAAGGGCATGAATATGACATCATTTGCCTGTGCGAGTTCTGTGAATAGGGTCCGGAATGTTTGGGTATAGTCACCTCCCATATTCGGGGGGGCTTCCATTCCGGTAAGGATAATCGTTGCATCCGGGTATTTCGCCTTCACTTTATCAATAATCCCCTGAAGGTTTTCTTTAGTATTCCGCGGATCAATCCCCCTTAATCCATCATTACCACCTAATTCAAGTACAAAAATATCGACCTGCTGCTGCAAAACCCAATCAATTCTGCGCAGCCCTCCTGCTGATGTCTCTCCACTCAAGCCTGCATTAACGGCACGATAGCGGTGCCCGTTCTCATCCAGCTTTTTCTGGATAAAAGCGGGGAAAGCCTGCTCTTCTTCAAGGCCATATCCGGCCGTGATACTGTCACCGAAAAACAGGATTGTTTTACCCTGCTGGGCCGACGCTTCCGATACTACAATAAGCGCCAAAAAATAAAATGTAACTTTCAATATCTTCATGCGTTCAAATATCTTGTGAAAATGAATTTCTATTTTGTGGAATGATATTCTATAACCAATTTGTTAAAGGATTTGTTTCACGTCAAATTATGCATGAATGACCAATAGCCAAATACTAGCCGTAAATAATCTCACAAAAACTTTCAAAAGCGGCGATCACTCGCTCACAGTACTAAACAATGTTACTTTTAGCATTGAAAAAGGACTCACTTGTGCCATTGTTGGCCCTTCAGGAAGCGGAAAAACCACATTGCTTGGCCTTTGTGCCGGGCTCGATAAACCTTCCTCCGGCAATGTTGTACTCAATGGCCAGGAAATTTCATCTTACAGTGAATCGCAGCTTTCAAAAATCAGAAACGAACAAATCGGGTTTGTATTTCAGTCGTTTCAGTTAATTCCAACACTAACCGCACTGGAAAATGTTATGGTTCCCATTGAGCTGCGCGGAGTACCATACCATGAAGTGGAAAGCAGGGCACTCACCCTTCTTACAAACGTTGGGCTGGGCGAGCGAACCCATCACTATCCAAACCAGCTTTCGGGTGGCGAGCAGCAGCGTGTGGGCATTGCACGTGCATTTATTCACAAACCGGCCGTGCTGTTTGCCGATGAACCAACCGGTAATCTTGACGGTGAAACCGGGTCTCAGATAGAGCACCTGCTGTTTGAACTGAACCGGGACCAGGGTACAACCCTTATCATTGTTACACATGATCGTGATCTTGCCGCTAAATGCGACCGTGTGATTGAAATGAAAAACGGACATGTCATTTCCGACGAAATGTCATTTAACCGGCAACCCGATACCGCTGCTGCTGAGTTGCTTTCATGAAATATTTCCGTGAATTTTTTAACCCCTTCAGCTGGAAACTTGCCTGGCGTGATGCCCGCCCGCAATGGATGAGCCTGTTACTTTATTCATCTTCTGTAATTGCCGGTGTGGCTGCTCTTGTTGCAATACTGTCATTCCGCAATGATGTATTTTTAACCGTTGATGACCAGGCACGCGAGCTGCTAGGTGCCGACCTGGAGCTGCGAACAACAAATCCGTTTCCTGAGCAGGTTATCTCTTTTATCGATTCCATCGGCGGCAGCACAGCCTCCGCGGTTGAGTTCAATTCGATGGTTTCCTACCACTTTGAAGGTATCAGCCGCCTCTCACAGATTCGGGCTATTGACGGGCCGTTCCCAATCTATGGCAATATCACTACAGAGCCGGCAGATGCAGCACAAAATTACCAGGAGCGTAAAACCGCTCTTGTGGAACAATCTGCCATGAACCAGTTTGGAGTCTCTGTTGGTGATACGATACGGGTTGGCGGCATCCCCATTGCGATCGAAGGAGCATTGGTGAGCGTACCCGGAGAGGCCGCTGCTTTTTCCCTGATCGGCCCACGGGTCTACATACCAAAAGATGTTTTAGAAGGTTCGGGGCTATTAGACCGGGGAAGCCGTGTGACCTATAAAGAATATTTCGGTTTCGAATCACCCGAGCTGACGGCTTCCGTTGTAGAGGCTTTTCGCCCTCTCTCCAGGGAACACAGGGTGCGTATAGAAACGGTTGAAACCCGCAAGCAAGACTTTGAATCCATTGTTGACAATCTTGCAAAATTCCTTGGCCTTATCGCGTTTATTGCCCTTTTGCTGGGAGGACTTGGTGTATCGAGTGCTATTTATGTTTACATCAAACGTAAAAGCGGCGCAGTAGCCACATTGCGCTGTCTGGGAATGCCAAAAGAGAAAATCCTGGCAGCTTTTGCGATTCAAATCGCCATCCTGGGGCTGGTTGGCGCTGTTGCCGGCACGGCAATCGGCATATTTATACAGTTTTATATTCCCGTCCTTTTTATGGACTTACTTCCAATAGCCATTGTTCAGCAAATATCGCTGCAGGCCGTTACACTTGGCCTGGTTACCGGTGTGCTGGTTAGTGTAGTATTTTCATTACTCCCACTGGCTGCCATCAGTACCATTTCGCCATTGCTTACGCTGCGAAACACCGAATTTTCCCCTATTGCAGCCCTTTCAAAAAAAGTAAAGACGGTAACCCTGGCCATTTCACTCACATTTCTTATAGTGATTGTAGGCTTTCTTACAGAAAGCTTTATTGTCGCAATCGCCTTTACACTCAGCCTCATCTTTTTCATTTTCCTCCTTTGGGGTGTTGCGGCGCTTTTGATCGCTGGTGTAAAAAAATTGCGCCTCAAATCATTCTCCTACACTATGAGACAGGGAATGGCGAATCTCTTCAGGCCAAACAATCAGACTACCATGCTGGTGACCACACTCGGTATGGGTATGCTTCTGATCGGAACACTTTACCTTTCACAGGATATGCTTCTCCAGCGCATCAATTTTGAAACGGGAGAAAACATGCCTGACCTGGTTTTTTATGACATTCAGTCCGACCAAAACCAGGAGCTTCTCGCCACAATTGAAGAATCAAATGGCATTGTAATGGTTAATGTACCCATTGTATCGATGCGGCTTGCAAGCAGGAAAGGCAGGACCATACAGGAAATTAGAGCAGACACAACCTCGGATATTAGTGGCTGGGCACTTGGCAGGGAATACCGCGTTACCTATCGCAGTCATCTTTCCGAGGCAGAAACCATCCTTGAGGGCGAATGGATTCCGGAAGCAGATGGAATTGGCAGTGTTGTGCCTATTTCAATATCCACACAAATAAAAGAAGAACTTCAGCTTGAAGTGGGAGATTCACTCGGTTTTAATGTACAAGGTGTACCGGTAAACACGGTAGTTGCAAGTGTGCGGGAAGTGGATTTCCAGCGGCCCGAGCCCAATTTCTTCGTAGTATTTCCAGAAGGTGTACTGGAGCCCGCACCTCAGTTTTATGCCGCCACTGTGCGGGCTGACTCCAGAAGTGATATTTTTGCCATACAGGAGGCCGTGGTAAACCGGTTCCCCAATATTTCCGCCATCGACATCTCAGTGGCTCTCGACAGTGTTCGCCAGTTTCTCGACAAAGTGGCATTGGCTATCCGTTTCATGGCACTTTTCAGTATACTCACCGGGTTCATCGTCCTGGCGAGTTCGATTGCCATCAGCCGTAAACAACGCACGAAAGAATCGGTGCTACTTCGTACTTTGGGTGCTGCAAAATCGCAGGTTGGTTCCATTCAAACCATTGAGTACGGTCTTCTCGGCTTGCTTGCAAGCCTCACCGGCCTGTTACTTGCATTTGCCGCAAGCTGGGGGCTTGCGTTCTTCTATTTCGACATCACATTCGTACCAGACTTTCTCACGCTAATCCTTATCACCATCATTATTATGGTTTCTGCTATACTGATTGGCTGGAGCGGCAGCCGTCACATCTTTAAACACTCTCCTTTGGAGATTCTGCGGCTGGAAACAACCTGATAACCTGTGGCATGGCAACCAATCAAACTGTCTGGCTCATTTCATCTATCGTGTTGATGATCTGTGTACTGCTGGCACTAATATTTTATATATATACCGGGCATGTATTTATTGCCATTCTTATTGCACCCCCAATTATTCACTGGATATTGAAGAAATGGCAAAGAAATGAACCATGAGCATCCTGATATTTTTAAAAGTCCGTTTTAAAAGATTACTAGGCTGCATTACACCATCCTATTCCTGGGATGTATAGTTATTGCCGTTTCACCAATCGTTCCAGACGGAACGAACCTTGTGGCGGAACATTTTTTTCTACCCACACTATTCAACAAAGCCCACACACTGTTTATGAAAAAAAATATTCCTTTACGTTTAATGGTTTTTTAGGGAAATTGTAGTAGAAATTAGAGTTCAAACTCCAATAAACTAAACATCTACTGTCATGAAAATCCTTGTACCGATCGATTTTTCCGAACGCAGCAAAAAAGCTCTCGAAGTAGCTGAAACATTTGCGGAAATTTTTAACGGGATGGTTACTCCTTACTATTCGCATCTTCCCATATCAGAACTTGATGAGCCATATGCTCTTGGTATGAGTACAAAAATGTACCAAAAGTTTGATGACCTTGAACAAACACTCCACGATCGCACGAGGGATATTGCCGTTCAGTATGTTAAAGCAGAACGGCTTGCCAAACCGATTATCGGGCTTGGTAACGCTGCTCAAGGTATTATCGATACATCCGAAGATTTCGACTATATCATCATGAGCAGCCACGGACGTACAGGTTTCAGCCGGCTCCTGCTCGGTTCGGTAGCTGAAAAAGTATTGAGGCTTGCTCACACCCCGGTAATGATTGTTGAAAATGAATCTATAGTCGGTAATTTTGAGCGCATCCTTCTCACTACCGATTTTTCAGAAAATGCCGCATATGCCTACCCCTATGCAAAAGATATTGTCGAAAAAACGGGAGGCACCATCGACCTCATACATGTTCTGAGCTTCGATCAGTTCGATGAAAAAGAGAAAGATCTGTCACTTAGAAAAATTCGCGAAGAACGTCTGAAGCTGCTGAAACGGGAGCATTTTAACGACATCGTTAAACAGGTAAACGAAAAAGTGATCGTTACACAGGATACACCACACGAAGCCATCTACAACCACGTACAGAAGCATGATTATAACCTCATTATTATGGCTACTGTGGGACGAACAGGTATTAATTACCTGATGATGGGAAGCACAACAGCCAACCTTGTACGCCACGTCAAAACCGCTGTTTTAAGTGTAAACCCAAGAAAACCATCATAAAGTCATCTGACGAGTCCCCCCGAAAAACAAACCCCTCAAAAACCACAGACCATCCCCGAACAACTCGTCTGATGACTCCCCGGTTAATCCGGTCGTTCATTGCATGAAGCAAGGGGTAGCTGGAAGTTTCCTTTTTCAGTGAACTGCATCGGTATAAGGAGATCCCTCAACGCGCCCCGCGAAGTAAAAATCGGAATCGTTGTCAAAAGTTGTCCCCCGGTGCTACCGTTGACAGATCGGTCAATCGGTTCATCGGTGATTCGGTTTATCGCAAATCAAAAAGGGGAATGACCGAAAAACCGAGTGGCGATGTGCGAATGGCGTCGCCAGAATGACCATCACCTTGCTGCGGCCCCTGCCAACCATCCTGCCGCTGCCCCTCGAAACCTGCCGGTACTCAGACACATTCATCGCTCGGGGCCGGGGTGTGCACGCCTGACTACCCGGGGCGGCGTTCGCCGGGCTCTCTCTGCCCCGGGCTATGTTCTGGCGCCCTTTCAGGGCTACCGGTGACAGATT
>RECI01000122.1 GCA_007694095.1 Balneolaceae bacterium
AAAGAACGGGAAAAAAGGGAACTTCGGGAATTGATTCTGAAGACCGCTGCTGAAATGTTCCGCACACACGGGTACGATAGGACCAGTATGCGGGCCATTGCCAAGAAGATCGACTATAGTCCCGGCACGATTTACCGCTATTTCAAGGATAAAGATGAACTGATGTTTGAAATCAGCTCGACCGGATTCCGCATCTTTTACAAGTACCTGAGTGAAGTGCGAAAAATCGAAGATCCAATGGAGCGGCTTCAAGTACTCGGCCGGCAGTATCTGCTTTTTGCCAAAGAACATCCCGGCTACTATGATCTCATGTTCATAATGCCCGACCCACTTCAATCTCTCGAAGAAGGGGAGCACTGGGAAGACGGGCACCGAAGTCATGGCGTGCTAGTTGAGGTTATTGAAGAATGTATGCGCAACGGGCACTTTGAAGGCCACGACCCCATCGATCTTTCGCTCATGATCTGGGGACAGGTACACGGCATGGCGGCGCTTCATATCCGCAACCGGATGGAAATGTATACCGAAAAAGACCACGATGTGCTCCTTGTTGATGCCCTGGAGTCTTTTAATCGAATAATCAGCAAAATCTAAATTTTTTTATCCAAAAATGAACAGTGTTCAAATAATAAATAGTGTTTACCCAACTGGAGCAAAGCTTTTATTGGCCGGTTTATTGCTGGTCATTATAGGCCTGTCATCAGCACTTGCACAGCAAAACGGTGTGCTTCAGGAATACATAGAACAAGGGGTTGAAAGAAATCTGACCCTGCTCAATGCCATACTGGACTACGAATCAGCCGCATCGGAGCTGCGCTCAACACGCGGCCGTTTCATGCCGGAGGCCTCCCTTGAAGCCTCCTATTCGCTGGCATCGGGCGGCAGGACGATTGATTTCCCGTTGGGTGATTTATTCAATCCGGTGTACGGTACACTGAATGAGCTTACCGGATCACAGCGCTTCCCAACGAATATGGAGAACATTAATGAGCAATTGCTGCCCGATAATTTTCACGAAACCAAAATCCGCATTGTACAGCCGCTGTTCAATTCAGATCTCTATTTCAGCTACCGGGCGCAGCGGGATCTGGTTTCGGCCAGAGAGGCAAGGCTTAATGCGGTAGAAAACGATTTGATTAAAGAAATCCGGCTGAGCTATCACAACTATTTTGCCTCGGCCGATCAGCTGGCCATTCTGGAATCCAACCGCGAGCTGGTTCAGGAGCTGGTGCGAACCACCGAATCACTTGTCAGAAATGGAAAAGCCACCATCGACCAGCAGTACACCGCCGAATTCGAGCTTACCGAGCTGGATGGTAGCATTGCCTATGCCCGGCGACAGCAACAAACCGCAAAAGCACGTTTTAATCAGCTTTTAGATCGAGAACTCAGCGCATCTATCGAAAAAGATGAGGCCTATTTCGAATCTCGGGGCGATTATCCCGATGCTGACATACTTCAGGAAACTTCCCTGCTGGTGCGGCCGGAGTTTACTGAGCTTTCCGCAAGCAGGGCAGCAGCAGCAAACCTGCTCTCCATGAATCGCACTACGGCAATTCCGGATCTGTTTGTGGTGGGTGATCTGGGATATCAGGGCAGGAACTACAGCTTCAGCTCCGATCAGGAGTTCTGGTTTGTTCAGTTTGGGATGCGGTGGAGCCTGTTTCGCGGCTTTCAGAACCGGGAGAAAATCGCCCGTTCGCGAATAGAGCTGAACCGGCTCGATAACCGCTACCGGGAGCTGGAGCAGGAAATACAGCTTCGGGTTACCGACGCCCGAAATGCCGTAACCGCTGCGCAGGCTCGTGAACAGGCGGCCATTACCGGTCTCGAGGCCGCCGAATCGGGCTTCCGAATTGTGATGCGGAGATATGAGGAAAACAGTGCGCTGATGGTAGAGTACCTACGCGCCCAGGATATGTACACCCGGGCACGGCTAAGTGCCAGTCTTGCCCGCTATCAGCTTAAATCCGCCGAAGCTGTGCTTGAACGCGAAACCGGCAGATAATTTCACCATCATTCATAAATCGAAATCGAAAATGATATCAACATACTTACCAAATTCTTTTTTATCCGTCGCAGGATGGCTTTTTGGCCCAGCTGCCGCATTTCTTGCTCTTGTGAGCTGCACAGAGGTGAAAACCCAACCAGCAGCGCAGGAACCTGTTCCTGTCTACGTGGAAACCCATATTCTCGAGCCCGCATCTGCATCCATTCCGGTTTATGTTACCGGCCGGGTTTCTTCGGCCACTTCATTTGATCTTTCATTCAGAACGGGCGGCTTTATTGAGGAGCTGCTGGTGGATGAGGGAGACCGCGTGAGGAAAGGGCAGCTTCTGGCCGCGATCAACCGCCGGGAAACAAACGCGATGGTGCTCCGGGCAGAAAATATGTACCAAAAGAGCCTGCGGGACCTGAGCCGGCTTGAAAACCTCTACGCCGATGATGCGGCTACACTGGAACAGCTTGAAGATCAAAAGACGCTTCGGGATATTTACCGTGCCGAGCTGGATATTGCGCTCTTCAACCAGGAACGTGCTTCCATCATCGCCCCGGCCGATGGTGTAGTGCTGCAAAAGCGGGCTGAGGTAAATGAGCAGGTAGGTCAGGGTCAGGTGGTATTCAGGCTGGGTCAAACCGGAACTGGCTCAACGGTTGTGATTGCAGGCGTAAGCGACCGGGATATACAGCGGCTGAAACCTGGAGATGCGGCCGTATTTACAACTGAAGCCCATCCCGGAACGCAGTTTAACGGACGGGTTTCTCGTATTGCGCCTGAAGCTCATTCACGCTCCGGCGTTTTTGAAGTCGAAATAACGCTGGAAAATGCAGGAATTCGTCTGCGAAACGGCTTTATCGTTAGCGGAAAACTGCAGCCAAAAGATGACCGGAATTTGGTGCCGGTGCCGCTCAGCGCTCTGGTAGAAGCCGATGGACTTCACGTTTGGATTTACGCGCCTACAGCAGACAACCGAAGCGCTGAACGCCTGAGAGTAAGGCCGCTGCACATAGCCGATGAAACCTTCTTTGTATCTGCCGCCGAACTTAACGGAGCCGAACGCGTAATTACCCGCGGCTCAGCCTACCTTCGACCCGGCTCACGAATTGTTACTGCCGGCGAGGTGAACCCATGAGGCTGCCCGAAAGCTCAATCCGAAACTTCCGTTTTATTCTGGTGATGGTGTTCATCGCCTGTATTGTGGGCGTGTACGCCATCACTGTGATGCCACGAACCGAAGACCCCGATCTTTCGCTGCCGAGTTTCTCCATTACGGCTCTGCTGCCGGGTACGAGTCCTGCCGATATGGAAGAGTTGATTGTAAAGCCTATCGAAGATGCGCTCGAGGATTTGGATGACATTACGGAAGTCATCACCCTGATCGATGAAGGCATTGCCATTTTTCAGATCGAGGCAAAATTTGGCATCGATTACGAAAGAAAGCTGGATGAAATTTTCAGGGAGGTGAATGCGATCCGGAATGAGCTGCCGGAAAATCTGCTGGAACTTAACATAGAGCAGTTCAAGCCGGAAAACTTTACCAGTATTATGCAGCTGGCTCTGGTATCGGAAACCGCCACGTATCGCGAGCTGGAGCAGACCGCGGATCAGCTGGAACGGCAGATTTCCCGCATCGATGGCGTTAAAAAAACCGATACGGAAGCCCTGCCCGAAGAGGAAATCCGGATAGCGGCCGATTTTGAACGCATGGCTGAACAGCAGATCTCTTTGGATATGATACTGGCCGCCCTTGCAGATCATAACGCAAATATTCCGGGCGGAAACCTGAAGGCCGGTTCGCGCAGCCTCACGGTACAAAGCAGCGGAAGCCTGGGATCGCTGGAAGAAATCAGGCGCATACCTGTTGCGGCCGGCGCAAACCATACGGTGAACATAGGAAGCCTTGCAAATGTCTACTACGTCCACGAGGACATTCGATGGATGGGCCGGTTTAACGGTGAGCGGGCCATATTTGTAACCGTGAATCGGGAACCGGGAAAAAATATGGTGCAGGTAACTTCAGAAATCATGAAGGCTCTTGAGCAGTTTCGGTCACAGCTGCCCGCAGATATTTCCCTCGAAGTGGCATTTGAACAGGCCTCAGCGGTGGATGAGCGCATCAGCGAATTTTTCTGGAACCTGATGCAGGGAATGCTGCTGGTTTCCATCGTAATTTTCATTTTCCTGGGCATACGCTCATCATTCATCACCATAACGGTGATACCGATTGCCATGTTAATCGGTATCGGGATGCTCTACTTCGCGGGATTTGGTCTGCAGCAAATATCCATCGCTGCACTGGTCATCGCCCTAGGGTTGCTGGTGGATAACGGCATTGTGGTGGTAGAGAACATCGTGCGCTATCAGAAGAACGGCTATAGCCTTGTGGATGCCGCGGTAAAGGGCGCATCTGAAGTGGGGTATGCGATTATCAGCTCAACGGTTACGACCATTCTTGCTTTCGCGCCTCTTGCTTTGATACAAAGCGGTCCGGGGGAGTTTCTTCGTACGCTGCCACTAACCGTTATTTTTGTGCTGGTCACCTCGCTGCTGCTGGCGCTTATTTTGATACCCATTCTGGCCACCCGCGTGCTGAAGGAAAAGGCTGAAGCCAAACCGGGTTGGTTCGACCGCTTCATCCAAACGGTTATCCGGCGTGTGTATCGTCCGTCGCTGAATACGGCACTACGGTATAAAGGAATCGTATTTTCGACGGCGGTTGCGCTGTTTGCCGGAAGCCTGATGCTGTTTCCTTTCATCGGCGTGAGTTTCTTCCCCACAGCCGATAAACCGCTGCTGTTGATTGAGGTGGACCTTCCCGCCGGCTCAAATATCAACGAAACTGACCGGGCGGTGCGTTTTGTGGAAAGCGTGCTGGATACTACAGCCTTTGTGCAGGCCTATACTTCAAATGCAGGACACGGAAATCCGCAGATTTACTACAACCGGATACCGGAATCGTACAAAAGCTATCATGGGCAGTTACTGGTTCGCTTTGAAGAGTGGAACCCGAAAATGTTCTACGAAGCACTGGATCAGTTTCGCTCAGCTTTCCAGCGATATCCCGGTGCCAAAATCACCTTCAGGGAGTTTGTAAACGGTGCACCGTTCAACGCGCCCATCGAAATACGGGTGCTGGGCGAGCGGCTCGAGCAGATTGCGGAACTATCCTTTCTGGTTGAAGGTGTAATCCGCTCAGTGGAGGGTACGCTGGATATCGAGAACCCGCTTGCCCGTGCCAGAACCGATCTTTCCATCGCGCTGAATTGGGAGAAAGCAGCTCTTGCGGGGCTGTCCATCAGTTCAGTGGATCGCTCCATCAGGGCCGCGGTATCGGGCATCCGTGCCGAAAAAGCCATCATGGAGGATGGAAAAGAGTATCCGCTGGTTGTACGATTGGGAACAGACGGCGACACCCGCGTTCGAGATCTGGAAAGCGTTTATCTGATGAATTACTACGGCGATTATATTCCGTTGCGGCAGGTTGCGGAAACCGGCTTCGAGCCTTCTATAAACAGCTTTTTGCACTATAATTTTGAACGCAGCAGTTCGGTAACGGCTAACGTGATCAATGCGGATTTCACAACCCGCATCACCGAGGAGATTATTCGGGGTCTGGATGAAATCAGCTGGCCTGATGGGTACAGCTACTATGTGGCCGGCGAGTATGAAACCCAGCAGGAAGCCTTTGGTGATCTGGCCAATCTGCTCATTCTGGCCATGATCGGTGTGTTTGCGGTGCTTGTGCTTCAGTTTCGATCCTTCCTGCAGCCCGTTATCATCTTTTCAGCCATTCCAATGGCGATTACCGGATCGTTTGTGGCGCTCTTCGTCACCGGCTGGTCGTTTTCCTTTTTTGCCTTTGTAGGGTTCATCAGCTTGATCGGGATTGTGGTCAACAACTCCATCATCCTGATCGATTACGCCAATCAGCTTCGCAGGGAAGGAAAATCTGTGCTTCGGTCTGTGATAACATCGGCCGAGACACGTTTCACTCCGATCGTTCTCACCACTACAACGACCGTTGCAGGCCTGTTGCCGCTCACCCTGTCAAACACCGGTTTATGGACACCTCTTGGCTGGACCATCATTGGCGGGATGATCACATCAACCGCCCTCACGCTTCTGATTGTACCAATTCTCTATATCTGGTTTACCAGGGAAACAACATAAAAATTCACAACTAACAAAAATAAAATAATCGAGGAATTATGAACAATACAATAAACGGATTTACCGAATGGATTCGAAAAATGGATCAGCTCATTGAGGACCGCGTTCAGGAAATTATTGAATTAAATGCCCCTCAATATGAAATGAATGCTGTAAAAAATGAGAATTATGCATTGAACAATTCACCTTTAACAGAAAGAAAATGATAATTATTCTAAAATACTTTTTCCTGATCGGACTTACGATATCGCACCCTTTTGAGCCTTTACCGCTAGAGACCGATACTGAAACCGGTACTGTAATTTTGGTGGTTGAAGGTATTGAGGCTAATAAAGCCGGTTCACTTTCTGCCGGAATCTTCACGAAAGAGTTCTTCCCTGAAACCGGAAAAGCAGCTTATGAGCGCTATGTAAAAGTGGAAGGCGCCACTATGGAAATCCACTTTGATGAGATCCCGGCCGGTGAATATTCCGCCGCCGTTTTCCATGACCTGGATAATAACGGAAAATTGCGTACCAACTTGCTGGGACTTCCGCGTGAGCCGATTGGCTTTTCACGGGATGCCAGGATACGAATGGGGCCGCCATCCTATTACGACGCTGTTTTTCGCGTGAATGCTGATGAAGCCATCACCCTTACCATCACACTGCGATGACATTCGTCACCACTTTTTTAAATGAGATCCAAACCAGAAATGAGCTTCTATTCTGGTTTGGCCTGTGTTGTTTTGTCTTTGCACTGGTGCTATTCAGCATAAGTATTTGGGATGATATCATGGTACTTGGATCTAATGCCTGGTACAAACCCATCAAATTTGCACTCTCAACAACTCTCTTTAGCTGGGCTATGGCGTGGTTTCTGTTCTATTTGGATAAACCGGGATTTACCACATTTTTCAGCTGGTCGGTGATCCTATTACTTGGGTTTGAGATACTCTATATCACATTGCAGGCTAACCGGGGGGAGTTGTCTCATTTCAATACATCAACCGGGCTAACATCGAATCTGTATTCACTGATGGCTATTGTGGCTACTCTGGTTACTCTACTCACTGCCTGGGCAGGGGTCGAATTTTTTCGGGGTACGTTTGATGATCTGCCTGATCACTATCTATGGAGTATTCGCTGTGGCATTCTGCTGTTTGTAGCTTTTTCATTAAAAGGGTTTGTAATGGGAGGTGCCAATAGCCATAACATCGGTGGAGATATGGGGGGCGAAGGACTACCCTTTCTGAATTGGAGCACTCTATTTGGTGACTTGCGGGTTGCTCATTTTATAGGAATGCACGCTCTGCAAGTTATTCCATTGCTCTCCTTTTACCTGCTAAGAAGCACCCGGATAAATCAAACTTTTATGTCTATAACGATATCTACATCAATGCTCCAGCCGAAGTCGTCTGGCAGATACTGATTGAAGCTACCGAGTGGCACGAGTACTATGAAGGTTCACAGAAACCTGTAGTCATTGACAGCGGCAACCAAAGCGTATTCTCTGATGGAGTGACGTTTGAGTTCAAGACGATGGGAATCAACTTTGAGCCAACCATACGTGAGTTTGTTCCTAACGAACGCCTGGCGTGGCAAATCGACCGTCGGCGGCTGAAAGCCTGGCATGCATGGGTCATTCTTCCCACGGAACACGGCGTGAAGCTGGTAACAGCAGAAACACAAAACGGCTTTCTCACAACCATGCAGAAATGGTTCCAGCCAAACAGACTGCTCAACTTCCACGAGCTCTGGCTTAGCCTGATTAAAGAGCGGGCCGAAGAAAGTGTGAAAAATCAGGCTGCAAATGCTTTCGGCGAAATGAAGCCGGATTGCAGGTTTAAATCATTATCAAATAAATAAAATCAACCAATTCAAAAAAAATGAGAATACATCAATTAAAATCCACACAGATCTCTGAAAATGCACTAAGCTGGTTAATGTCGAAATACGAGGCCGTTGACTCTATGAATGCTGAGGCCTATCGCACTTTTCTCTCCGAAGATTGTGAACTTCAATTTGGCAACAATCCTATAGTGAAATGTAATAACGATATTATTGGTGGATTAAAACATTTCTGGGATTCTATCAATGGATTAGACCACTCCTTTTTGAATGTATTCGGGAGAGATGATCACTTTGCGGTGGAAGCGATGATTGATTACGAAAGGAAGGATAATATGGTAGTCACTATTCCATGTGTTACTGCCATTGAAAGAAATGACATGGGTTTGTCCAAAAGTGTAAAGATATATATCGATACTGCACCTGTTTTTTTGATCAGATAAATCAGCCTGATGATCATTTAAATCATCAAGCGTTTCCTTAAATGTCTCTTCTGTTCATCTCCAGATTTCGGTATTAACAGAGCCCGGTAAAAGGACAGTAGGTGAATGATTTGAGGTTTCAACTCAAACCGAAGAGACTCCGTAAAGCCAAGAATGGCAAATTTTGCGGCATTGTAGAACTGGATGATCTGAGGGTTACAGCCCATGTGGGGAAATAGGTAATATCGGCTATCCAGATCAGTTAATTCTTCCCAAGTTCATGGGGATATGTGAGAAGTATTTTTGGCATATTATGCCTCCTTTTTTCTCAAGTATAATACTATCCACTTAATCGGGGCAATTATACATATGCAATATGGCGATATTCAGGCCACAAAAGGTTTCCCTATGAGGCCTGAAATCAACAAAATAAAACCGGCTGTTCTTATCAGTACCTCACAGCACAGCCGTACGGTGTGTTGGTACGAACTTTAACTTCACCGCCGTTCATGAGGGCATCCATCGCTTCTGCCACGTAATTCCTTGCTCCCTGCAGGTCGCTGGCCCGTGGTGTCGGACGGTCATCAATCGCGCCGTTATACTCCAGTACTCCAACAGGATTGATGATGTACATGTGCGGGGTAACGCGGGCATCGTACACGCGGCCCATGGTTCCGTCTGTATCAAGCAGTACTGCGGTTGGGGAAGCGTTCTTCTCTTTGGTAATGTTCTGCGCAGCTCCAGGCTCAAGATATCCCTGTTTACCGGGAGCAGATGAAATCACTGACAGCCAAACGACTCCCTTCTCTGTGAATTTTTTCTGCAATTGTTGTTGGTTTTTATTAGTTATATACCACCTCTGAAAAATCACCGGTGGTTATATTGTTAAGTTCTATATTTTTGTGATTGACGAAAGAGAGAATCCGGCTCTCTCCAAATCTCCTTTCACCTCTTTACGTTCATCATTCCAATTCCCGTAAAGGGGCGCGTTCACTGCTAAAGTTCTCTTTGCCGAAATGGTGCAGTTCAATCCTTTGATCGGGGTTCAGCCGGTCATAAAACGCATTATCTTTTACTTCACTGAAATCATACCAGCCAGCAAGCCCGGGTTCTTCACCTTTCACGGCACGCTGCCAGTCATTTTCCAGTTCCTGGTGTGTGAGAGCACGATTCCAGAATCGCAATTCATCCATCAGCCCTTTATAGTCTTCATACTGCGTGAACACCGTTTTCCAGGCCGTCATCACCTCGGCACCCCAGGCCCAGCCTCCAAGCTCCGCCGGATTGTCCGGATGCGGCAGGTTGTGCCAGAATGCAGTCATATCAACGCGTTTCGCAATGGATGTTTCGGCAATTAATTGGCCATCAACCCATAGTTCAAGTATTGCACCGCCATCTTCTGCCCAGCGTCTTACACATGCTATGTGGTGCCATTCTCCATCCAGAAGCCAGTTTCCCTCATACCACCATCCATGTGATGAATAGGCTCTTCGATCGGATTCTGACCAGTTAGATATCTGGTCATAACTGCCCCGCCACGTCTCGCCAATGGGTGCCGTATGGTCAGGCTTGATCCACAATTCCATTGTGAACTCACCCGCACCAAATCTTTCCGGCAAAGCAGGCTGGTCAGCAAATTCGTACTGCATTGGCAAACTGCTCGTAAAATTTATGGAACCAACAGAATCTGTATTTGATGATTGAAACTGACTGCATCCCATAAATAAAAAAACAAGCAGAGTGATGGTGAATCTTTTCAAATGAATCATGAGTTTGAAATGTAGTACTGAAAGGAAAAGTTGTGGTTATCTGTTCAACACTGCATCATTCTGATATACTCTCCAGCCATTGCAATATTGCCGGTACAAGCTCTTCGTGAAACGAGCCGATTTCACCCGCCCGGGCCGCCTGCTGATCGCGGGCAAAACGCAGGCCATGATCCATATCTTCGAAGAACTTAAATTGTGCCGAACCCGGATTAACCGCATTCAGGTTGTCTGCTATATATTTGTGTTCGTCAATACTCACTGCAAAGTCAGCACCACCGGCAATGAGCAGTGCAGGTGCACTCCCGGAACGTGACCATAGATCGAGAGGCCTGTAATCGGCCACTTGCTGGAAATAGGTGTAATGATGCGGCAGGCCGAAGCTTCCTGCTCTTTCTGGATATTTTTTAATAATTTCTTCCGGTGATTTTTTCTCAATCGTGTAGAGATAATGCACTTTTACCGTTTCACTCATTCTGTTTTCAATTTCGGTTAGCGACA
>RECI01000267.1 GCA_007694095.1 Balneolaceae bacterium
GAAAGCATCGCCATGGTGAAAACGGCTGTCCGTGAGGCTGTTTCCCGGGGTGCTGAATTTCTTGCACTGCCCGAAAACTTCGCATTTATGGGGGATGAAATCGAAAAACACCGACAGGCAGAAGTGATTGAAGAGGCGGTATTAAAAGCAATTCCGGAACTGGCTAAGGAGTATGGAATTACAATAATGGCCGGCGGTTATCCTGTGAGGGCAAAAAGCGGGAAGGTTTATAACCGGGCCATCATCGTGAACAGTGACGGAGAGATAAAAGGCAGTTATAATAAAATTCATTTATTTGATGTAGAACTGTCAGATGATGAAACATACAGGGAATCGGAGACGGTTGAGGCAGGTGAGCCGGAACCAGTGGTGAGTGAGATTCATATTAATGGTGGAAATGTTCAGACAGGCCTCTCCATTTGTTACGATATCCGTTTTCCGGAGCTTTATCGCCGGCTTGCGGACCTTGGCGCTGAAATAGTATGCATACCTGCTGCCTTTACGCGACCCACAGGTGAAGCCCATTGGGAAACCCTGTTACGGGCAAGGGCGATCGAGAACAGCTGTTATGTGATAGCACCTGCTCAAACCGGTGTTCATGGGGAAAAGCGTAAAACTCATGGCCATTCGATGATTATTGATCCATGGGGACGTATTTTGGCTGATGCAGGAACAGAACCCGGGATGGCAATAGCCGCAATTGACACTGCATTTATCCGGGACGTGCGCCGGAAATTGCCCTCATTAAGACACCGGGTTTTGCGATAGGATAGACCTGTCAGCATGCCGGTGCTTTTCCGGCTTCTGCCCCAACTGGATCCCCATGGGAACAGCGTCAGGGATCTTTATCATCACTAAAAATCGAAGCTCAGAATTAAACGCTGCTCATCATATTATCAAAACACAAATCCTGCCATGCCCGCACAACGCTGACAGATCCGGTGGGTGCTGTCAGGTTGTGCCAAGACCCGTCAGCATTATCAATATCACTTACCGGGTAATACCCAGTAAAAACTCCCGGCTTTGAGGTACCCGGGTTACAACATCCTCAGTCTCATCTTCAATGTAAAAATGCTCGATCGCAGAGTTTTGTGCGGCTCTCAGAAAGGCTTCGAAATCGATTTGTCCCGTTCCCAGCGGAACGTCATATTCGGAGGGAGCACTGCCGGAAAAGTTGCTTTCCGCATCATTCGCTAAATCCTTGAGGTGTACCAACAGAAACCGGTCGGGGTATTTTTTAAGCAACTTTACTGGATCGTGACCGGGCTGTGCAACCCAGAATGTATCCATCTGGAAGTTCACATATTCAGGATCTGAGTTTTGAACCATATAATCAAATAATGTACCCCCTTCGTATGGTCGAAATTCATAACCGTGGTTGTGATATGCAAACCGCAGTCCGTAATCGCGAAGTATTTTTCCCGCTTCTGTAAAATCCCGGATAGCGCGGCGTGTGTGCTCAATGCTGAATTCGCCGTCGTGCGGTATCCAGGCTACACGCACAAACGATGCCCCCAGGGTGAGTGCGTCTTCAGCTGCCAGTTCAGTATGGTTCACAAGAGCGTCATATCCTACGCCGTATGAAGTGCAGAACATCCCTCTCTGATCCAACATCTGCCGGATTTCTACTGCTGTATGACCGAACAGGTTAGAAAATTCAATGTTCATGATACCCATCTCCTTTATCATATCCAGTGTTCCGGTAAAATCTTCCTGGAACTGATTCCTGAAGGTGTAGGAAACCACGCCGGGATCAGGCAGCAGTTGTTCACCCTGCTGAGCCAATAACGCTTGGGGTTTGGGGTGAATAATGGATAAACAGATTAAAAAAGTGATGACTGAAATAATTTTGTAATACATTTTTATTGTTTGATTGATGATTTTCGGATTGACAAACATGAGTTCCCGGACTCCATCAAAAAAGCTTAATTTTTCAGCATATCAGCTTTTTGACATCTCTTCAATATAACTCCTTACATTCTTTTCTAAAACATTCAGTGGTACGCTGCCACTAAGCAATACAACGTCATGAAACTCCCGCAGGTCGAATTTCTCTCCAAGTTGTTTTTCAGCATGATTTCTCAATTCCCGGATTTTAATCTCTCCCATTTTGTATGCCAGTGCCTGACCCGGCCAAAAGATATATCGGTTCACCTCCGAACGTATATTATGAAGTGAAAGGGCGGAGTTAACTGCCATAAAATCAATTGCTTCATCGCGGCTCCAGCCAAATGCGTGCATACCGGTATCCACTACCAGCCTCAGTGCGCGCCACATTTCATAACTTAGCCGGCCAAAGTTGCTATAGGGGTCATCATACATTCCAACTTCCAGGCCGAGCCGTTCGGAATAGAGTGCCCATCCCTCGGTATAGGCTGTGAAACCTGTTACAGTTCTGAATTTTGGGAAATTTTCCAGTTCCTGCTGTAACGCTATCTGAAGGTGATGGCCTGGCACAGCTTCATGCAACGAGAGTGCCACCACTTCATAAAGCGGGCGGCTGGGAAGATCGTAAGTATTAACCGCATAAAAACCAGCACGGGTGCCATCAGCCGCTCCCCGGCTGTAATAGGCAGTAGCTGTGCGCGGTGCCAGGTAATTAGGAACTTCCATAATGCCATAAGGAAGCCGCGGAAGGGTTTTGAACAATACCGGCAGTTTACCGTCCATTTTTTTAAGGACGAAGGCTGTCTCTTTCATCAACTCTTCGGGGGATTCAGCATAAAACTGAGGATCGGTTCTTAAGAATTCCACAAATGTGTCGAAATCATCTCCAAACCCGGTTTCTTCCACTATTTTCATCATTTCGGAACGGATTCGAGAAACTTCATCCAGCCCGGCCTGATGGATCTCCTCCGCAGTGATTTCCATCGTTGTATAATATTCAACCAGGTATTGGTAGTATTCCCGTCCACCCGGCACTTCGGTAATGCCTATGGCTTCTGAAGCTGCCGGAATGTATTCATCGCGCAAAAAATCATGCAGCTTTCTGAATTCAGGAATTACGATTTCGGTCAGAACCCGGACAGCCTGTTCGGTCAGTATATTGCGTTGATCATGATCGATGGATGATGGGAACCGTTCAAACGGTTCAAACAAACGGCTGTCAGCGGCATATTCAACAATATGCGCTCTAACCGAAGCGAGGTAATCCTCAAACACAATTCGCGGGCGTACAAAACCAATTTCGATCCCTGTTTTCATCCGTTCGATGTACCCATTATTGTAATCAGGAAACGCTGCAAGACGGGCAAGATAATTTTCGTAATCAACAACATTATTGAGCGGAACGCGGTTGTGCAGATCTGCAAAGGTGGCATGATAATCCCACCAGCCATTCAGGGGCAGCAGGTGGGCATTTAGCTCAAAACTCCGGATAGAATTTTCGAGCTGAATCCGGAAAATATCATAGTTGAGGCGGTCTTCATCGGGCAGGCTATCACGGGAAATTTCATCCAGCCGGGACAAATACTCTGTGTTTTTCTGATACTGATTTTCAACTGCATCCAGTCCGGTATCCGGAAGCTGATCATTGAAACGGTGATTTCCCTGGGAAGTGGCGAATAACGGATTGGTTTGAAGGGAGTACTCCCAGTGGTCTTCAAAAATTTGCTGAAGTGAATCCTGAGTTAAGTGACTGTGAGAACATTTACAATCAACAAAATCACGAAAACTCATTTTATCAAAGTCTCTTAAGCCGGGATTTGACTGAATAATGATGAATATGAATAAAAGCAGAAATTTTTGCATCCTGGTATTGTATTATTGTCATGATGGGTTCAACGATATAAAAAATGTGAAATCAAATCTATGTGAATTTGAAATGTCATAAATACCGCGATTCTGTATATGCAGGTTGAATGAGATAATAGTGAATCACTAACAGAGTTTGAATTTATCCAAAATAACTTATCTCATTAAGTTTCGCCTCAAATCTTTTATCTTTGGGTAAGAAAATCATAAGTAAAATTTGATAAAAGGAGATGTTATGCCAAACGCATATTTCAATATTCAGGAACCTAAAAATGAACCCTATTTAACTTACGCACCTGGTACATCAGAGCGAATACATCTGAAAGAGAAACTGCAGGAACTTAAATCCGAAGTCATTGACATACCGGCCATTATTAACGGGCAGGAAGTGTACACTGAAAACCGGTCGGATGTAGTAATTCCCCATAACCATGGACACAAACTTGCAACGCTTCATCAATGCGGTGATAAAGAGATTAATATGGCGATTGAAGCCGCACTTGAAGCCCAGAAGAAATGGGCTGTGATGCCTTGGGAGGAGCGTGTGGCAATTTTCCGGAAAGCGGCAGATCTTGTTACAGGAACGTGGCGCTATATTATGAATGCTTCCACAATGCTGGGTCAGTCAAAAACAGCCCACCAGGCTGAAATAGAAGCTGCCGGCGAACTGGCCGATTTTCTCCGTTTCAATGCCTGGTATCTTGCTAAAATCATGAACGAGCAGCCCCACTCTCCCGATGGTGTCTGGAACCGGGTAGAATACCGGCCGCTCGAAGGCTTTATCTTCGCTGTGAGCCCGTTTAACTTTACCGCCATTGCAGGTAACCTGCCAACATCTCCGGCTATGTGTGGAAATGTAGTTCTTTGGAAGCCATCAACTGATTCGGTCTATTCCAATTTTTTCTTTATGAAACTGTTGAAAGAAGCCGGACTTCCGGATGGAGTCATTAATTTCGTACCAGGAAGAGGAGCCGCTGTGGGAGACCCGGTTTTGGCAAGCCCTCATTTTTCCGGAATTCACTACACCGGATCTGTTCCAACATTCAACAACCTCTGGAAAACGATGGGGGAGAATATTGATATTTACAAAACTTACCCGAGAATTGTTGGCGAAACAGGCGGAAAAGATTTCATTTTTGCACATAACAGTGCAGATATCGATGCTCTTGTGGTTGCAGCATTGAGGGCAGCTTTTGAATACCAGGGGCAGAAATGTTCAGCGGCTTCGAGAATGTATGTATCGGAATCCATCTGGCCGGTTTTCAGGGATAAATTTCTTGCTGAAGTGGCCAACATAAAAGTTGGTGATGTGGAGGATTTTACGAACTTTATGGGTGCTGTAATCAGCCGCAAAGCTTATTCTGACATCACCGCTTATATTGATTTTGCCAAAGAAGCAGATGATGCAGAGATCATTGCCGGCGGGAACTATGATGACTCCCGGGGATATTTTATTGAACCGACTGTGATTTTGACGTCAAACCCGTCATTCAAAACAATGGAAGAGGAGATTTTCGGGCCCGTATTAACCATCTTTGTATACAAAGACGAAGAATTCGATGCCACTCTCGACCTTTGTGACCAAACTTCCCCATTTGCACTTACCGGGGCAGTTTTTGCAAAAGACAGGTATGTGATAAAAAAAATGTCGGATAAATTCAGGCAGGCTGCAGGTAATTTTTATATCAACGAAAAACCGACGGGGGCCGTAGTTAACCAGCAGCCTTTTGGAGGTTCCAGGAAATCTGGTACAAATGATAAGGCTGGCAGCATTATCAACATGCTTCGTTGGCTGTCGGCAAGGGCAATTAAGGAAGTTATGGATCCGCCAAAAGAGTGGAGATACCCTTTTATGGAAGCAGAATAAGTTTAAAACAAAAAAGCCCGTCAGTTTAAGGCTGATGGGCTTGTTTTAAACAAAAAATAAAATATTATTTATTTCTGTCTGTCTCTCAATTTCTTAATGGCATAAGCGCCGCCGGCTGCTGCAAGAATTCCTAGGCCGCCATCAATCGGGGCTTGAGCCGGTTTACCCGGTGGCGGTGGTGGCTGAGAAAATACAAGTTCTGGAATTACTAGTATCAATGCTGCGATCACTAATAAAACCGTAATTATGAAGATAGTCTTATTCACTTTAACAACTCTTGTGGTTAATGAAGTACATTAAATGTAACACCTTTATTATAGCGAAACAATTTATTTTTTTCAAAATAATAACCGTAACGTTAGGATTAATTAACAATTATGCGGTAATTGTTCAGACTATTTTACTGCATTAACAAGCTGATCTGTATAATCTGTTTTTTCCCAGGTAAATTCATTTCTGCCGAAGTGCCCATAGGCAGCAGTTTTTCTGAATCCGGGTTGCTTTAGTTGAAGGCGTGAAATAATACCTGCCGGAGTAAGGTCAAAGACTGATGAAATTGCTTTTGCAAGTTGCTCATCCGGTACTTTTCCTGTTCCATAAGTGTGTACATGAATGGAGACAGGTTCAGCTACACCAATAGCATAAGCTACCTGTACCAGGCACTCATCTGCCAATTCAGCGGCTATAATGTTTTTGGCGATGTGGCGGGTTGCATATGCTGCACTTCGGTCAACTTTCGATGCGTCTTTTCCTGAAAAAGCACCTCCGCCATGAGCGCCACGTCCGCCATAGGTATCTACTATAATTTTTCGTCCGGTAAGTCCTGTATCGCCATGCGGCCCGCCAATTACAAATTTGCCTGTGGGATTTACATGAAAGATGGTATCCGCATCTATAAGTGCTTCGGGAATTACTGAAGAGATCAGATGTTTCTTGATGTCGTGCTTGATTTGAGACTGGTCAACACCTTCGTCGTGCTGTGTGGAAATCACAATCGTATCTACACGTTTTGGCTTACTATTTTCACCGTATTCTATGGTAACCTGGCTTTTACTATCGGGGCCGAGATAAGGCATTAAAGCTGTTTGTTTACGTATGTATGCAAGTTTTTTGAGCAATTCATGCGAAAATTGTAGTGCCATTGGCATATAAGCATCCGTTTCCCTCGTTGCATAACCGAACATCATACCCTGGTCACCGGCTCCCTGCTGCTTGTTTTCCCCCTTATCAACACCCATGGCTATATCGGGGCTTTGCTGGTGGATTGCAGAAATTACCCCGCATGAATCGGCATCAAAACGATAACTTGCCTTGGTATAGCCTATATCCCTGATCACTTCACGTACTGTTTCCTGGATATCTACATAAGCTTTAGTCCTGACCTCACCGGCAACCACTGCCAGGCCTGTCGTAACCAGTGTTTCAACGGCTACACGGGATTCGGAATCCTGGGTGAGCATGGCATCAAGAATTGCATCCGAAATTTGATCGGCAACTTTATCCGGGTGTCCCTCCGATACAGATTCTGAGGTAAAAAGCTTTTTCATATAATAAAGGCTAAAAGTGCTTGGTTACATTTCAAATCTCAACAAAATACTAAATTTTTATTTTGAATGTTGTTTTTTACCCTAAGGTTTTTCAGTTAAAAAGATCCTGATTATCAGCCTTACTTTTCTTGCTGATACCAAGATATTGGTACGTTTTTATAGTAGCCACACGCCCTTTGGGTGTTCGCTGCAGGAATCCTTCTTTGATTAAAAATGGCTCGTAAACTTCCTCTATAGTCCCTTTTTCTTCGCTAACGGCTACCGCCAGCGTTCCAAGGCCCACAGGCCCGCCCTGGTAGTTTTCAACAATAGCCTTTAGTATTCTTACATCCATTTCGTCGAGACCATTCTCATCCACATCAAGAGCGTTCAGGGCTTTATCGGCAATTTTATCATCAATGGTATCCAATCCGTCAACCTGGGCAAAATCCCTTGTTCTCCTTAGCAGTTTATTCACAATACGGGGGGTGCCGCGGCTCCTTCTTGCGATTTCAAAAGCTCCTTTTTCGGTTATCCCAAAATTGAGTATTTGTGCCGTTCTGAGTGCTATTCTCTGAAGAAGTTCGGTGTCGTAATAATCAAGTCGCATATCGATGCCAAAACGGGCCCGCAGCGGTGCGGTCAAAAGACCTTTCCGGGTTGTTGCACCAACAAGCGTAAAATGATTCAGGTCGATCTGAACACTCCGGGCATTTGGGCCTGAATCGATTACAATATCGAGTTTAAAATCTTCCATTGCCGAATAAAGATATTCTTCAACTATCGGATTCAGCCTGTGAATTTCATCAATAAAAAGTACATCACCTTTATCCAGATTTGTAAGCAAACCGGCAAGGTCACCGGGTTTATCCAGCACAGGCCCGGTAGTGGGCTTTACCTGAACACCCATTTCCCTGCCGATAATATATGCCAGGGTCGTTTTCCCGAGTCCTGGTGGGCCGGAGAGGATAACGTGGTCGAGTGCTTCATCACGTTTTCTTGCAGCCTTGATAAATACCGACAGGTTTTGGATCACTTTATGTTGGCCTACAAATTCCCCCAGGGATGATGGGCGAAGTGTTTCTTCCAGAACTATGTCTTTATCTTCGGGATTTAACAAAGGGTTTTGCAATGTTTTACTCAGTTTATCTGTTTTATCTAACTTAACGCAATAATAATTAACTTCCGATTGAATTGCTGATCCGTGGATATTATCAAGTCAGTATTGTAGGCAGGTTTGTAAGGATTGCCAGGTAACCAGTTGAAATAAATTATGAAAAAAGAAGAATTAAAAATTTTTGGCCCCGAATATTTCGATAATTACGAACTAAGTTGGCTTAAATTTAACTGGAGAGTACTTGCAGAAGCCGAACGGGATGACCTTCCCCTGCTTGAAAGGGTAAAATTTATTGGGATCGTTTGTTCAAATCTTGACGAATTTTTTCAGAAAAGAGTTGGCGGGCTCAAGCGCCAGTTTCATGCTGAAATGAAAGATCTTACCGTGGATGGCCGCACACCCATCGATCAGTTACGGGCAATCAGAAAAGAAGTAATGAAAATGATCAAGAGGTACAGATCTTGTTACCTGGATACGTTAAAACCCCTTCTTGAAAAGGAAGGAATTTTATTCAGAGACTATGCCCAACTCGAACCGCTATTGCAGGATAAGGCTGATAATTTCTTTGAAAAGCAGATTTACCCGATTATTACGCCACTTGCAGTGGATGAAGCCCATCCGTTTCCATTTATTTCGAACAAGAGCAGATCACTGGCAATAAAACTGAAACATCCTAAAACCGGGCAGGATCTTTTTGCCAGGTTAAAAATCCCGTCTAACCGACCTCGCTGGATTGAACTCGACAGCAGCTCCGGAAAAGTTTTGCTGTCGGTAAAAGATCTGATCCTTGCCAAAATAAACCGCTTCTTCCCTGGCGTGGATGTAATTTCTGCAAATGTATTTCGTGTAACCCGAAATGCAGATATAGAACGCAATGAGGAAGAGGCCGATGATTTGCTTGAAATGATCGAGGACGAACTGCGTGAAAGGAGGTTTGCAAAAGTAGTACGGCTCGAAATTGATAAACAAATGCCTAAAGATGTAAAAGACTATATCATTCATAATCTGGGCATTAAAAAAATGGATGTATTTGAAATGGAAGGGCCAATCGGCCTGGCAGATGTAATGCAGATTTATTCATTAAAAGGTTTTGAACACCTGAAGTTTGACCCATGGATTCCTGCTCTGCACCCGGTTTTCCGGCATTCCATTGATGAAGCGCTCCCTTCCGTTTTCAGTGTAATCAGGAAAAATGATTTCATTGTTCACCATCCCTATCACAGCTTTGAAACATCCACACAACGGTTTGTCGAGGAAGCTTCTCGTGACCCTAAAGTACTGGCAATTAAACAAACCATGTACAGAACATCAAGCGATTCACCTTTAATGCATGCGTTAATACGTGCTGCAGATTCGGATAAACAGGTTGCAATTCTGATTGAGCTAAAAGCACGATTTGATGAGCAGCGGAATATTTTATGGGCCCAGCGCCTTGAAAAAGCCGGTGTTCATGTCTCATATGGAATTTCAGGGCTCAAAATACATTCCAAACTTACAATTGTGGTTCGCGAAGAAAATGATGGGCTCAGAAGATATGTTCACATCGGTACCGGTAATTATCACCCTGATACAGCACAGTTATATGAAGATTTCGGTTATTTCACTTGCCGTGAGGATATCGCCTCAGATGTTTCGGATGTTTTTAACCTGCTAACAGGTTATGCACCGGAACAAACCTTTAAAAAATCGTTTGTAGCTCCCAAACACCTTCGCAGCAATATTATGAACCTGATAGAAACCGAAATTTCGGAAGCAAAAAATGGCCGAAAAGGGAGAATTATCGCTAAAATGAACAGCCTTGAAGATCCTTTGATTATCCAGAAATTATATGATGCTTCCAAAGCAGGTGTTAAAATTGATTTGATCGTGAGGGGGGTGTGCAGGTTACTGCCCCAAAAAAAAGATCTGAGTGAGAATATCAGGGTACACTCCATCATCGGCCGTTTTCTTGAACATTCACGTTGTTATTATTTCTATAACCAGGGAAATGAGTGTTACTATGTTGGCTCCGCAGACTGGATGCACCGTAATCTTGACGCCCGTGTAGAGCTGCTTGCTCCCATCGAACATCCGGCACTCAAAAAATATCTGAAATTTATACTTGATGTGAATATTAATGACAATCAGCAGCGTTGGGTAATGAAACCCAATGGAAAGTATAAACGAATAAAACCTAAACAAGGACAAAACCCGCGCAATACACACGATATGTTAATGTATCACGCAAAAGCGAATCTTGATCCTATACCCAGGGCAGAAAGACAAATAACAGAATTGTAGCAGTGTTGCGTTAACGATATAACGACGGGCAAGTCATCTGACGAGTCTCTACTAAATCACCCCCATCACCTCAAATACACCATTCCCCGAAAAACTCGTCTGATGACTTTCA
>RECI01000142.1 GCA_007694095.1 Balneolaceae bacterium
CATTCTTCATTTATATTCCATCCTTTAACCAGGCTCCGGGATGGCTATAAAGATCACAAGAAATCCGAATCATAAACAAACCAGGCTTTCCGCATTTACAGGAGGTGTTATCTGTTTTACACTTGCAGGGCTGGCTTTTTATGCCGCATTCGGGAGCGGTGAAATTTCAGGTGGAATCCCGTTTGCGCCCCAATCTTTGAACAGCTTTCTTGGAAAAGCAATGTTCGGCTTCGGCGGATTAATATGCGCGCTGTTTGGGTTTTTAGCCTTTTATGATGTATTTACACTGAAGAAAAAGACTCATGGCAAGTAAGAATATAAATGATTGGTTCTGTACTGGTTTGTGAGTCGGTGCGATAAAAAAAGTGCATGATACAAGGATATAATTGCCACAGATGGCACAGAAGTACACAGAAAACATCTGTGTAAATCAGTGTAATCAGTGGCAATAAAACATAATTATTCAAATGCAGATGTTTTTTATAAAATTCCTGTCTTCAATCATGATTTTCATGAGCTTCGCACTGTTTTTTTACCAATTTGATACCGAAGAAAGGATCATTTTTTATCCTTCTTATGGGTATCTGGATGAAGAGGGTACGGAATGGGTGATACGGTTTCGTATCTATGTATATGAATATCGTCCGCGGTCACAGCGAACCGTTACAAGGTTTTTTAAAAGCTTTCGGGATTTAAATCAGCACCAGGCAGAACTATTCAGTTCCCGAATAAAGGATTTTGTTGTGGACAGTGAATCACGCGAAGTGGTTCTGTTCCGGTTTGACCATGATCCTGAACGTGAAGTTTTCACCCTGTTGAATAATGACGGAGAGCCGAAAAAAACGGATCTGAATGGAATGATGGAAGGGGAACTGCGGCTCCCGGTGCGTCGGGTGAATCAACTTTTACAAAGCCAAAAACCCGATGATAGCTGGCTGAGCTTTCGTGCCGTATCTGCCGGCCATTCGGGTTACGGGATGGTGAAACTGGTGCCTCCGCATGGATTATCAATAATCTCCGATATTGACGACACTGTAAAAATTACAGAACTGCCGGCTGGTTCATCCATAGTTATCAGAAATACTTTTTACAAGGAATACACGGCTGCACCCGGTATGGCAGAATTTTACCATGAATTTGGTGAGGATACGATGTTTCATTATGTAACGGGCTCTCCCTGGCAGCTATACAGGCCTCTTTCGGAATTTTTATTCAGTGATGAGGCCGGTTTTCCAAAAGGGACACTTCACATGAAAAGTGTAACCAAGAATTTTCTGAGTGTAAATACGTGGCGCGATTTGCGGGAACTTGTTATGAACGAAGATGTCACTTTCGATCAGAAAATCAGGCAGATTTCTCAAATCATGGAGCACTTTCCTGAGCGGGAATTTATTCTCATTGGCGACTCAGGTGAAGCCGATCCGGAAGTGTTTAGCGAAATCCGAAGGATGTTTCCCCGTCAGATTAAGGAGATTTATATCCGGGACGTGGTGAATGCGAGAGAGGAAGAACCGGAAAGGTTAAGCGGTATGAATATTATCCCCGCCCCTACAATTTTACCGGGTGTGTCACAATTCGATTGATTCAGGAATGCTGTTGGATTATAGCAGGGAAAACCTTTAAAATAAATGAATATTTTATCCGGGTTAAATCGCGACTTGGTCATTTTATATTTATGGGTTTTATATTAGAAATGGGGGAAATTTTATTTCCATAAATCATGGCTCAAAAAATTTATAAAGCTGATGTTACAATCATCGGGAGCGGATTGGCCGGCATAGCTGCTGCCATTGAACTTCTGGATAACAACAAAAAAGTGCTGTTATTAGACCGCGATTCTGAAGAAGAATTTGGCGGTCTTGCCCGTTGGTCGTTCGGGGGTATTTGCATGATCGGTACCCCGGAACAGAAAAAAATGGGTATAAAAGATTCACCCGGGCTGGCATTATCAGATTGGACATCCTTTGCAGAATTTGAAGAAGATGCACTCTGGCCGAAAAGATGGGCAAAATATTACACTGAAAACTCCCTCGAACTGATTTACACCTGGCTGAAAAGGCGGTATGTCACATTTCTTGGTATGGTAAACTGGCCGGAACGGGGGTTGTATGTTCCGGGTAATTCAGTACCAAGGTGGCATATCACCTGGGGAACGGGGCACGGTTTGATTGAGGCACTGGCCCATCATGTAAAATTTCACCCAAACCGGCAGAAACTTACACAAAAGTTTAACCACAGGGTTCTTGACCTGGATGTGATTAACGGAAAAGTTTCCGGATGCCATGGAGAAATTGAGCCATCAGGAGAAGAGTTTGTAGCACAGTCTGATGCTGTTATAGTTGCAGCAGGGGGGATATGCGGTAACCTCGATCTCGTTCGAAAACACTGGTACAAGCCCTGGGGTGAGCCGCCAAAAAAATTGCTAACCGGTTCACACAAATATGCCGATGGAGCCATGCATGAAAAAGTGGAAAAACTGGGCGGGAATGTCACCCACCTGGAAAAACAGTTTCATTATGCTGCCGGGATTCATCATCCAAACCCGCGTATGCCCAATCACGGCCTCAGCCTCATACCTCCGAAATCGGCGCTTTGGGTTAATGCTCATGGCAAACGAATAGGGCCTGTTCCGCTGATCACCGCTTATGATACCCGCTACCTTGTGGAGCAGGTTTCCAAACAGCCGGGACAATATTCGTGGCAGATATTAAACAGGAAAATCATGAACAGGGAATTGGCGGTATCGGGTTCCGAGTACATGACCGATTTCAGGGATAAGAAAAAATTGAAGGTCATTTCTTCGCTCCTTTTTGGGAACAAAAAACTTACAAAACGGCTGTTACATGAGAGCAAAGACTTTGTAACAGCACGTTCTGTTCAAGAGCTTGCAGAAAAAATGAATGAACTGAACGGAGATAAATCGGTGGATGTGAACCTGCTGAAGGAAGAGATCCGGCAGTTTGATTCTAATATCGGCCGGGGGAAAAAATTTATGAATGATGACCAGCTTCGGCGCATAGCCCACCTGAGGCAGTATATTGGCGACCGTTTACGTACATGCAATTTCACGAAAATTGATGACCGGTCTGCGTACCCCCTCATTGCCATCCGTGAATTTATTTTGGCGCGAAAAAGCCTTGGAGGAATCCAGACCGATCTCGACAGCCGGGTGTTAACCCCGAACGGAACACCCATTCCCGGACTTTATGCAGCCGGGGAAGCTGCCGGTTTTGGTGGTGGCGGTATTCATGGGCTTCGTTCACTCGAAGGCACCTTTCTCGGCGGTTGTATCCTTACCGGGCGGGTGGCAGGCAGGGCGATTTCAGGCTCGGAATTTTAAACGATATTTGCAATGAAAAAAACAGGTGCACAGCTTACTGTTTACGCCCTTGAACAGGTTGGGATAACCCATACATTCGGAATACCCGGTGTTCACAATACGGAGATTTATGACGAGCTGAACATTTCAAAAACCATAACCCCGGTGCTTGTAACCCATGAAGGCGGCGGCGCTTTTATGGCCGATGCCATCAGCCGCACAAGCAGTACCATCGGGTGTTTGATGATCGTGCCTGCTGCAGGGATTACCCATGCAATGAGCGGAATTGGTGAGGCGTATCTTGCCGGGATATCGATGCTGGTGATATCGGGAGGAATACGTACCGATACCGGCCGTGCATATCAGCTTCATGATCTGGATCAGCATAAACTACTTTCCGGCATCACAAAAAAAAGCTGGAAAGTGGAATCTCACAAGGAAATCATCCCGGTTATATATGAGGCGTATAAAACCGCTATTTCCGGAGAGCCGGGCCCGGTTTTTGTAGAAATTCCCGTCAATATCCAGCTCTTCAGGGATGAAATTGATGAAATGCCTCTCTTCAGTTACACGAGAGAACTGCCGGAACCTGATGATGAATCTGTCAAAAAAGCGGCACAGTTTCTGACTAATGCAAAACGGCCGGGAATTTTTGCCGGTTGGGGAGCCGCAGGTGCAACAGAAAAGTTGATCCAAATTGCTGAATTGCTGGAAGCCCCTGTCGCCACGACATTGCAGGGGTTAAGCGTTTTTCCGGGAAATCACCCGCTGCACACGGGTATGGGAATCGGGGAGTATGCGGTTCCGGCCTCCGAAAGGGCATTTGATGGGTGTGACTGCCTGCTGGCAATTGGTACCCGATTCGGGGAAATACCGACCGGCAGCTTCGGGATGAAGGTTCCGGAAACACTGATTCATATTGATATCAACCCGGACGTTTTCAACAAAAATTACCCAGCCGTCTGCACGATTCACGGTGATTCCGGGGATGTTTTGACAAAACTGCTTGAAAAAATGGACAGACCGGCAACCGCTGACGAAAGGTCTGGAAAAATCCGTGAGATTATCCTCGCAGCAAAACAGGAGTACCGTGAGGAATGGGAATCCGCTTCGGTTGATGACAAAGTGAACCCCGCCCTTTTTTTCCGGGAATTGAGAACCCTGCTTCGGGATGATGCAATTGTAACCGTTGATGACGGCAACCACACGTTTCTAACAGCTGAACTATTCGAATGCAGGAAATCACGCCACCTTATTTCACCAACCGATTTTAACTGTATGGGCTATTGCGTTCCCGCTGCCATAGGTGCAAAAATTGCAAACCCGGATAAACAGGTTGTGGGTATTGCAGGCGACGGGGCTTTTTTAATGACGGGGATGGAGCTTATTACCGCGGCGACCCAAAAGGCCGGGGTTGTGATTTTTGTTTTTAATGATGGTGAGTTATCCCAAATCTCTCAAGGCCAGCAGATTCCCTATAACCGGAAAGTGTGTACTTCCATTGGAAAGGTTCAGCTTGAAGCGATGGCAATGGCAACCGGAAGCCGGTATATCAGAATTAAAAACAATAAGGAACTGAATGCCGGCATCACAGAGGCATTGTCTTTGGCAGGGCAAAACGAGCCTGTGGTGGTGGACGTAAACATCGACTACTCAAAAAAAACACGTTTTACGAAGGGAATTGTAAAAACAAATCTCGGAAGGTTTCCCCTTTCCGAAAAAGTGAGATTCATTACACGGGCACTTAAACGGAAAATTACAGGGTGACTTGAACACCGGATGTTGAACACCGAACACCGAATGTTGAATAACGAATGTCGAAGTGTTGCCCATCCCTGAATAGAACAAAATTACCGTCTGCTTTAGCTGACGGATCCAAAAGCTAACATAAACCAAACCCCGAGTATCGAATTCTGAATGGGTGTCAATCCTGTCTCACCGCCCCCCCTTCGGCGTTCGATATTCAGTATTGGATATTCAATATTTTTTGATCGGGAATTGGAACAGACAGCCCGGCCTAAAAACTTCCGAAATAGTACGTCACCTCATTTCGGGTTGGTTCCCAGCCAAACGAGATCCCAATATCAAAAGCGAGGTTGCTTAGCCGGAAACGTGAACGGATACCTGCCCCAAAAACAGAACGGGATGCAGCCAGTAAGTCGGGTTCATTCAGGTCTGTAACGGTTTGGGAAAATAATACGATGTAAATATTCGAGAGATAGACCGGCACAAGAAGACGGCCGTCATCGGGATATGTTAGTGGAATGGTATAACGTGTATTTAAGATTCCAACATTATTCGCCCCAATCAACGGAAAATCCGAAAAATTTTCCGAGAACTGGGAAAGAACATTAAAAACCGGGACATCAGTTTGAGTAAAAATTTCACCGGATATTCGGAGTGATTGATTCCAGCGCGAAAGCGGGGACAAAAATGTGATAGCCCCGGCCCGCAGCCCTTTACGCTGTGTGAGGTTTCCGGTAATGGACAGGCGATTACTCTCTATCTGAATTTCATCACTGTTCAGTCCGTAACGGGCTTCAGCAAAAAGAACCAGCCCGCTGTTGGGTTGCATGTCACGTATAAACTGGCGTAACCTGAAATTGTAAACGGTACGGAAACCCAGTGTATGGCGTGTGCCAAACGAGGAAAGCGGGGTTGAGGTACTCTCTGCATCCAGAAAGCGAATCTGCGAAATAAAATATTGCGGTTCCAGTAAAAGTGAGGTAAACCGCACATTGCTTTCGAACCTGAGGCGTATGGGCACCTTAAAAGAGCCGCCCCTGGATTGTTGTAAAACCTGTATTCGTTCAGGTTCATTATTGTCTTCACTGGAATTATCATTCTCATTATTTTGAACCGGAAAACTGGTGAAAGTCGGCTCGTTGAATAATTCTGTTACAAAACCGGGGAAAAACCGCTGGTTCCGGTAGGTTAGATTGTACCATATTCTGTCAGCATAATGATTCAGGTCGGCAGAATAGGATTGCCGGCTCATCAGGTCAACGCTTTCAAGATTTATCCCGATCCTGTCGAACCCTGCATCCGTTTCGTACACCGGCGCCCAAAATCGGGGTTTGAGCCACCCGGCTCCGGTTCGGTAGGGTTCCGGGTTCCAGTCAAAGAGGCCGGGATCAATATCCCGGTTCATAAGGGGACGCGCAAGAAGGCTTCCGGCAGAGGGTGAATACGACCATTCGGCACGGTCAACTTCACGGTTTAATGCCTGGTCACGATCAAGCAAAAAAAGGATTTGTTCATTCAACTCTTGTGCAATATATGCAATGACACTGCCATCAGGTGAGTAGGATGCTTCGAATGCGTTGTAAAGGCTTTCGGTGATTTGTGTTACTTTTTCTGATGAATATTCATACTCATATACATTCATAACCCCGGTGTGATCGCTCACAAAAAGAAATGTCTCGCCGGATGAATGCCAGGAGATATCAAAAATAGATCCGTTTGTAAAAACAATATCAGGATGCCGGGCCATCAATTCATCTGTTTCGCTGATGTTTTCAAGCCATATCGCCTGCACCCCTTTTACCCTGCCGATTATTGCCGCCCGGGCGGGATTGACTGGATTGAGTTTAATTTGCACCACCGTAGCATTTTCCGGCATGGAAAATTCACGAAGCAGGGAGCCGGATGATGCATCCACGGAAACCAGCCGCATTTCTTCACCGGCAGTCTGAACGGCAAAAATTTCATTGGCTGACCATTCAGGCGAAAACACCCGTTTTTTTCGGGTTATACGATCGGATTTACCGGTGGTGAGATCAAGCCGGTGCAGGTCGCCCCGAAAGAGATTATCATAGAGCAGATCGGCATGATAACGCGAATAGATAAGCTCTGTGTTTTCGCCGGCGAGTGAAAAATGGTAATCCTGAGTAACGGACACTTCATACAATAGTTCAATCTTATCATCTGATGTATTGTATATGTAAAAACCGGTTGGCCTGTTACAGGAGCGTGCATAAAAAAGGAGGTTACTGTCATCGAGCCAGATCGGGCGGTTCAGACGTCTGCAGGCAGCATTGAATGGTACCTTTACCGACATTTCAGTGGTATTTGCACGAAGGGTGGACAAGCGGCCGGTTTCTTCTTCGCGGCGTGATTCAGTGAACCGGCGATACAGGCTTTTCGGCCAGTAACCGGTTGTATGGCGAAGTGCCGTTCCGAAGCCTAAAAACGGGTAGCGATAATGAAAATCTATAGATTGTTTCATGGCTTCATCTCCATATTCTCTTAGCAGCCAATGTGTAAACTCATAGCCGCCGATATAGTGTCGGTCGAAAGGAGGCGTAAAATCGGTTACATGCAGCAGCTGCCCCATCGACCATTCATGCCGCGATTCAATCATGGAATGAAACTGGTTTCTGAAATAGGGATGGTTGCCCCGTCCGGAATTTGGTATGCTGCCATGGCTTTCGTAATGAACGGCAATTCCCTCAAAAACTCCCAGTGGCGCTGCGGAATGTACGGAGCGTCTCACATCCGGAGAAAACAGGCCGAGAAATCGGGTAAATGAGCGGGGGTTACCGCTAAAATGCAATACATGGACAAGTTCGTGAGGCACCACATGCTCAAGCCAGCTTCCGGTTTGTGGGTTCATACTTTTTCCGATACTAGGCGAAATTTCTACTTCAGAGCGGAAATTTAAAGGCGAAACAAACCCGTTTGAGAGGTCATTTTCCGGGTTCAGGATAAATGGAAAGTTTCGAATATTTCCGCCAACCAGGTGCTGGATATCATCATATTCACTTTCGAGTATGGCAAGAGTGCGCCAGGCTTCATTTTCGTAACGCTCAGGATATACCAGATGGAACCGTTCGGTTTTAACCTGCATCCAGTTTTGTCCCGGAACCCTGTATTGAGTAGAGTAGAACTGTGAAAAAGCCGGAGTCGTAATGATGAGGGTAATGAGCAGGGCCGGGAAGAAACGCAGCATGTTGTAGGTTTAATGAATGAACATCCAGTAAAGATAAATTAATGCAAATATTGTAAGAAAAAGAATTCCAGTAATACTAAGCCAGTATAACCATTTTCCCGGCCTGTAATGTTCGCTTACTTCCGGCTGATGGATCAGTTTGTGGTTCATAAATGCGAGAACAGGGGCCATCAGAAATGAAAGAGTCGTGGCAAGGTCGATCAGAAAACGGAAACGGTCACCAAGTAAGAAAAGTAAAATGAGCGTTCCCGTACTTACGCCAACCAGCAGGTAAGCCATGAGGGAATCGGACTCCGGGCTGTTGGCCGACCTGTTTTTTTTAATGCTGATAATATGATTCAAGACCCTCGGGTATGTATCGGTTACAGTTAGTGTGGTACTTAGCATGGTTGTAAATGCACAAATGGCGATAATATAATAAGCCCAGCCGCCCAAAGCCGTAGTGTACAGACTGATCAACTGTTGTGAAAATCCTGCTGCACTTGTTGCAAATTCCTCACCGGATCCGTACATCACTACAGCGCCCAGTGTAAGAAAACAAAGAGCTATAAGGGCAGCACCTATATACCCGAGATTAAAATCGAAAAGCACCTCGTTGAGTTTGGGTTTATAACCGGTTTGTTTCATTCGTTCCACCGACCAGATCGACTGCCAGGCTGCAGCGTCGATTGGAATGGGCATCCAGCCCATTAATGCGATCAGAAAAGCAACACCTGACACGGTCCATACATCAGGCGCGAGTATATCCGGTTTAGGCTGATAACCGATATTCAGGAAAGCCAGAATCATAGCTGCAAGCGTCGAAAAAGCAAGAATAACCATCAGAACTTTTACAGCCCTGTCGAGCATCGAGTAGGTGTTTCGTGCAAGATAAATAACAGAAATAAAAAGTATGATAGCGCTCCAGAGCATCACCGGCAGGTGAATCCCGAATAAACTGGTGGCCAGGCTTGCCGTTACCATTGTTACAGCGGCATGCACGGCAAACATGGTGGAAATGGTAAAAATTGTGAAAATCCAGAATGCAACGGGGCTCATTTTCGAATAACCCTCGATCATATTTTTGCCTGTGGCAAGTGCATATCTCGGTCCAAATTCAAGAAATGGATATTTAAACAGATTGGCGAGTATCACGGCCCAAATCAATGCAAATCCAAATTCGGCGCCGGCACGCGTTGATTGTACAAGATGCGAAACACCAATCGCTGCGGCAGCCATAATTAAGCCGGGGCCAAGACTGTTTTTAATTCCCTGTATAGAAGACGTAGTCATTATTTTTTTTGGTGTTGTTTTTCTGAAAGAAATTCATTGAATTTAAACGTTAGGAAACTTTATCGCGAATAGTGGAACCTTTGTAACTGTATTTTCTTTATTTTTAATAAAGCACATTATAACAATTAAAATGGAGGTTTGAACAGGATGGTAAGCGAAAAAACAATCCATGAGCTCATCAATAAAAACGGTAAAACACTAGTCACCATAACCCTGCCAACCCATAAAAAAGGAGAAGAATCAAAACAAGACCCAATTCGATTTAAAAACCTGTTATCCGAGGCCGCCAGAATTATCGATGAAAAAGAGTCAAAAAACGGTTACTCCGATAAACTGTTGAAAAAAGCAAAAGAACTCCTCGACAAACCGTTGTTTTGGTCACATATGGACAACGGGCTGGCTGTTTATATATCAGATGATTCATTTGATATATATAAACTGCCTTACGATGTGGAGGAACAGGTTTTTGTGAATGATCATTTTATGATTACACCTCTATTGCCCATGACCAGTATGGACGGTTCATTTTCCGTTCTTGCTGTAAGCAGGCAAAAAGTACGTTTGCTGAGATGTACAAGAAATGAAGTGTTGGATATTACTCCCGCAGACATCCCTCTGTCTGTAAATGATTATCTTGAGATTGATCCAGAAAAGCAACTTCAGTTCCACTCCGGTTCACATGGACAGAAAGCCGTCTATTTTGGGCATAACGCCAATGAAGAAGATAAAATGGTTGTGGTTGAGGTATTTTTCCGCGAAATCGAAAGGGAAATTACCAAATTTATGAAGCAGACAAATGACCCGCTTATCCTGATTGGTCTCACAGAAAACACTAACCTTTATAAAAAAGTAAATTCGTACAATCGCGTTGTAGATGATATTCTCAAACGCAACCCGGACGAACTCACAGATAAAGAGTTAAAAGACAGGGGCTGGGAAGCCATTCAGAAATATTTCTTGAGTGATATGTATAGCACACTCGAAAAATTTTCCGAAAATTCCAGTGATAAGGTTTCCAATAATCTTGGCGAAATTGTGGAAGCAACGGTAATGGGCAAATCACATACCATTTTTATCTCGAAAGGTGAGAAAAAATGGGGTGTATATGATGCTGAAAATCACACTGTTCACTACAGCAATAAGCCGGGGAGCAATGATGTTGAACTGCTCAACTGGCTATCTATTACCGCATTCAAAACCGGTAGCAGGGTATATGTTCTCCCAAAAGAAGAGATGCCGATTCGCTCTACGGTAGCAGCTGAGTTCAGGTTCTGAAACGTACATGAAAACATGAGCCGCCCGAAAAAAATTAAGGCGGCTCATGAATTATTCCTTTTCTGCCATTTCCAGCCAGTCCATCGTTTTCTCTTCGATCAGTTCGGTAAGTATTCCATATCGTTCCGATTTTTCCTGTAACTGATCCGGATTCAATTTTCCTTTATTTAGTTCTTCTAATATCAATCGTTGTTCTGTTTCCAGGTTTTGGATCTCTTTTTCAAGTTTTTGAAATTCTTTTCTTTCATTGAAGGTGAGTTTGCTGCTCTCTTTTTTGGGATAGGTTTTCTTCTCTTTTTTTGATTCTGCCGAAGAACGTTCTTCCTTTTTACTTTCGGCTTCTTCCATTGCTTTCAGATTCCTGTATTCCATATATGTTCCGTGATGATCACGGATAACCCCTCCCCCCTCAAAGACAAAATAATGATCCACAAGTTTGTCCATAAAGAACCTGTCGTGCGACACAACGATGAGGCAGCCTCCGAAATCAAGTAAAAATTCTTCCAGTTTTTGCAGTGTAATCAGATCAAGATCGTTGGTTGGCTCATCCAGGATTAAAAAATTGGGGTTTTTGATCAGTACCATCATCAGCCCGATTCTCCGTTTTTCACCGCCGCTGAGCTTATGAACGGGGGTATACTGCATTTCGGGAGTAAACAAAAAATGCTCCAAAAACCTGGAGGCAGTAACCTTGTTTCCGTCGGCCAATTCAATTACTTCTGCAACCTCTTTGATCACATCAATAACACGCAAGTTTTCATCAATCTGAATTCCATCTTGCCGGTAGTGGCTCATTTTAATGGTAGCCCCCGTTTTAACGGCACCTGAGTCGGGCGTTTCCTCCCCGGTAATGATTTTAAGAAATGTGCTTTTCCCGGTGCCATTCTTTCCGATAATTCCGATTTTTTCCCCTTTTTGGAATGAATATGAAAAGTTATCCAGTATCACGATGTCTTGATAAGACTTCGAAACATGCTCCAGTTCCAATACCCGGCCGCCGATGCGTTTCATGGATACGTTCAATTCAATTTCACGGTTATCTACTGATTGTGAAGCCCTTTCTTTTGTTTCATAAAAGGCATCGATACGCGACTTTGACTTGGTGGTCCTGGCTTTGGGTTGCCGCCTCATCCATTCGAGTTCTTTTTTTAGAAGCTGGCCCGCTTTGGCAATCCCGGTTCTTTCAACAGCTTCCCTTTCAGTCTTTTTTTGCAGATAATAGCTGTAATTGCCTTTATGATGATAAAGTTTACCTCCATCCATTTCGATGATATGATTGCACACGCGGTTGAGAAAATAACGGTCATGCGTAACCATGAAGAGTGTGAACGTACTTTTTGCCAGCCAGGCTTCGAGCCACTCAATCATTTCTACATCAAGATGATTCGTTGGCTCATCGAGAATCAAGAGGTCTGGATTGTCGAGCAGTTTAAATGCCAGGGCCACCCTTTTTTTCTCACCGCCAGATAACGTTGAAATCTTCTGATCAAGGTTGTAAATATTAAGCCTGCCCAGAATTTGTTCCATTCTCTGCTCAAAATCCCAGGCGTTTGCAGCATCCATCGCGGCTGATGCTTTTTCAAATGCATCCCGGGTTAACTCATTGTATTCATTTGCCTGGTTTTCAACGGCTATATCATATTGTTGAACGATCTGCATCAACTCTGAATTTCCTTCTGAAATGTATTCCCGGATGGTGAGTTCGGGTTGCAGTTCCGGTTCCTGTTCAAGATATCCGGTTCGAATGCCGTTTTGAATCATCACCTCTCCCCCATCAGGCACCTCATTCCCGGCCAGTATTTTTAAAAGGGTAGATTTGCCGGTTCCATTGGGGGCAACAAGGGCTGTTTTATCTCCCTGGGACAGGCCAAATGTGATACCCTCAAATAGAGGTTTAAGCCCGTAGCTTTTGGTTAAATTTTCGCAGGTAAGGTAGGTCATTGTGTTTTTCTTTTGATGATGTTCAAATACAAATATCAATTTATGTTGTTTTTAATCCGTAAGGGCCGGCCATGTTTTCATTCGGTGTTCAGGCTGCCGGGTACAAAATCCACGAAAGAAGTTTTGTTTATTGGCATGTTACATTATTTTGCTGTACCAGCATCCAGCATCCAGCATCCAGCATCCAGCATCCAGCATCCAGCATCCAGCATCTCGTGGCCAGAACGCAACGCTGACAGATCCGGAGGGTGCTGTCAGGTTGATCCAGCATCCACTCAAACTTTCACAGTATCAATAAGAATAACAGCATAATTATTGGATTGATATACGTGTTTTATTCTTTTTTAACAATCAGGCCAAATGCGATCCATATTGTTGTTGCTACAATCAGCGCTGTTGCACCAAAAGGTAGCCCGAAATAGACTGCAAATAGTGCTCCGCCCCATGTCGGTCCAATCATCCGGCCAAGCCCGGAGAGACCCTGGGAAGCACCCATGATTGCACCAACGTTATCGTCGCCTGCTTCTTTTGAAATCAGGCTGGTTATGGTAGGTGTGTTCAGGCTTTTGCCGAGAGCCATCAGGCCAAGAAATAGTGCAAGTGTAAGCATGTTTTGAGCTAATGGAATAAGGCCAAGCCCGATAACCATAAGTATATTTCCTGTCATAAATAGTTTCTCTTCAGAAAACAGGGTTGTGAGCGGTTTGATGAGAAATCCCTGCACCACTACGGCAATGATGCCGATGTAAAAGAACTGGATTCCAACCTCTTCGGCTGTCATATTTAATTGTCCCTCGGCAAACAACGGAAAGGAGCTGTACAGGCTCGACTCCCCGAAGGAGAGCAGGAAAAAGCCGATAATCAGCGGGATTAGAAAACCACGGGAGGTCTTGTTTTTTTGATCTGAGAGAAGACGCCAGAATTGCGGAGTAAAAACACTTGGCCTGCGGAAACTTCCGGTGTGTTCTTTCGTGGTATCCACAGTTTCAGGCAACAAGAAAAGTACCATCAAAAAACTGCAGAAAGAGAGGAATGCGGCAAAAAAGCCGGGAAGGGCAAAACGGTTGTTACCCATCCACTCTGAAAATTGTGTGAATCCCGCACTGGCTACAAATTCATGAAATGCCGGATGGATGAGAGCCGTAGCCGTAGCCGGGCCAATGACAAACCCGATGCCAAATGCAGCTCCAATCAAACCCATCCCGCGTGCACGGTTTTCAGCATCGGTCACATCCGCAATATATGCCTGAGCAGTAGAAATGTTGCCGCCCATGGTTCCTGCCACGATTCTTGAGAAAAAGAGTACTCCAAGAGATTCAGCAAAACCAAAAATGATATAGGCAATCACGGCGCCGAACGTGCTGAGCAGCATAATGGGGCGGCGCCCGATTCGATCGCTCCAGCTTCCCCAAATTGGCGAAAAAATGAGCTGCATAAATGAATAAACACTGTAAAGCAACCCGATCATAACGGCAGAAGCGGCAAATTCCTGCGCGTAGAAAGGGAGAAGTGGCAATACGATTCCAAACCCGAGAAGGTCGATCATCACCACTAAAAAAACTGTTGCGAGCGCAGGTTTATTCATCAAATAATTGGGTTATTAACAGACCGGTAAAGATATATGCTTCCTGTTAACATTTCATTAAAAACATTCATAAGGCGAGTGACTCAAATTCCGCATGGATTTATCAGGTTTAATCATGTAACTTCTCCAACCCGTAACGAATCGAAAGGTTCAATTTATCGTTTTTCATACATTTACTCATGCATAACTACCGTTATCTCTTTTTATATAGATTTGTTTTTTTCTTTCTTGTATCTCTGCTAATTGCCGGATGCGCCCCCCAGCCCAGATATGAGTTACAGCCGGGCGACCGGATTGCAATTATCGGCAATTCTCTTGCCGATCGAATGCAGCATGATGGCTGGCTCGAAACGTACATTCATGCAGCTCACCCGAACCATGAAATTGTTATCAGGAACCTGGGTTTTACTGGCGACAGGATAAATTACCGGCCTCGTGCCCATGAAGATTTTGGGGATCCCGATCATCATTTAGCAAACGTACGGGCAAATGTTATTTTCGCTTTTTTCGGGTATAATGAATCATTTGATGATGATCCTGAAGAGTTTAAAAAACATCTCAGGGAATGGATCAGCCATACACGCAGCCGTTCTTATGATGGCGAAAGCGTACCCGACATCGTTTTATTTGCTCCAATTGCCCATGAAAATCTGAATAATCCGAATTTACCTGACGGAGCCGAAAATAATAGAAGGCTACATGATTATGCCCATGCGATGGAGGAAGTATCTGATGAAATGGATATCGTTTTTGTGGATCTGTACCACATTTCGGAGGAATTATATAGCAAATCAGGTACACCTTTTACGATAAACGGGGTTCACTTGTCTGAATCCGGTAACCAGCGGATTGCCATGGCTATTGCCGAAAATTTGTTTGGGGGAATTCCGCGACGCAGCCGCAGCAGGGTTGATGCCATTCGTGAGGCAGTGCTGGACAAGAACTGGCACTGGCATAACCGATACCGGGCAACCAGCGGCAATGATGTGTGGGGAAGCAGGGCCGAATTGCACGGGAACCGTGAAACCCTTCAGCATGAACTGATGATGCTGGACGTGATGACTTCCAACAGGGACCAAAAAATCTGGGCACGGGCAAAAGGCGGAGACCTTGCAGTAGATGACAGCAATGTACCGCTGCCCACCCCGATTCAAACCAACTTTGAAGGTGAAGCCAATTACCTTGGAGGTGAGGAGGCGATTGAAAAAATAACACTTGCAGAAGGCCTGGAGATAAACCTGTTTGCATCGGAAGAGATGTTTCCCGAGTTGGTAAACCCGGTACAGATGCAGGTAGATACAAAAGGGAGGTTGTGGGTTGCTGCCTGGTCAACCTACCCCAAATGGGAGCCGCTCAAAGAGATGACCGACCGCCTGATGATTCTTGAAGATACCAATGGTGATGGTATAGCCGATAAGGCCACAACCTTTGCGAATATCCATAATCCCACCGGTTTCGAATTCTGGAACGGAGGGGTAATTGTAGTTTCCGCTCCTGATATTTTATTCCTTAAAGATACTACCGGTGATGATGTAGCCGATGTAAAAATCCGCCTGATGGGGGCAATTGATTCGGCAGATACTCACCACACGGCAAACAATATTGTATATGGCCCCGACGGGTGGATTTATTACCAGCGAGGGGTGTTTCACCTCAGCAATGTGGAAACTCCGTGGCAAGCTCCGCATGAATCGGAAACATCCGGGCTATACCGTTTTAACCCGGGAACATTCCAGTTTGAATTTGTTGTGGAGAACATCTACAATCCTCATGGGATCAGTTTTGACCAGTGGGGATACCAGTTTATTACCGATGGCACACGTGGTGCGGCATACCAGGTTCATGTGGATCATGATGAAAACCGGTTTGCCAGCCGTCCACTGCTGAACCATACAATACGTCCTGTTCCGGGCAACCAGGTGCTTTCCAGTGATCATTTTCCCGATGAATTTCAGAACAATTTGCTCATCTACAATGTGATCGGGTTTTTGGGAGCGAAACGATACGAACTGCAATACAATAACGGCGTGGTTTGGGGAGAAGAGATCGGCAATTTATTTTACTCGGATGATCCCAATTTTCGACCAACTCACGGGGTAATCGGCAATGATGGGGCACTCTACATTAGTGACTGGCAAAATGCCATTATAGGGCATATGCAGCACAATTTGCGTGACCCGATGAGAGATCAAACTCATGGCCGGGTTTACCGCATAACGGCTACAGGCCGCCCGTTATCTGAACCGGTTTCGATATACGGTGAGCCGGTTCAGAATTTGCTGGATTTGCTTACTCATCCGGTACTTGGAGTGAGGCACCGGGTACGAATTGAACTGAGCGGCCGTGATACTGAGGAAGTTTTGGCTGCCGCAGAAAATTGGGTACAGCAATTTGACCATTCCAATCCGGATCATTCACTACCGCTACTGGAGGCTCTATGGGTACACCAGCAGCATAACAGGCCCAATATGGAGCTTCTGGGAAGGGTTCTGAGTTCACCGGATGAGAATGCACGGGAAGCTGCCAGGCGGGTGGAATGGCACTGGAGTGATGCGGTTCGCGGGCGTATCCAGCAACATTCACACACTGAGCATCCCGCAGAAGAATCAGACGAAACCGCGCGAAACATTTACCTGGATTTAACCGGCACCGAGGTAGCGCAGCTTACCATTACAGCACTGGTCTCAGAAATGGTATTTGATGTGGCTCAATTTACCATCCGGGCCGGCCAGCCGGTTGTATTGACGGTTAATAACCCCGACTATATGCCCCATAACCTTCTGATCACCGAACCGGGCGCGGTAGATGAAGTATACAAAATGGCAATTGACCTCGGGGCAGCCGGTTTCGATAAACAATTTGTTCCCGATTCACCAAAAGTGTTGCATGCTACACGGCTTTTGCAGCACAATCAAAACCAGGTATTAGAATTCATAGCACCAACCGAACCGGGTTTATATCATTTTATCTGTACGTTCCCCGGTCACGGTCAACTGATGCGCGGAATCATGGAAGTTCTGGAATAATTTTCCCCATGAACCTGCCAGAGTCCTTATGGACCTGGCAGAGTTCATGGGGGTTCGATAATAGTCCATATGGACCTGGCAGAGTTCATGCAGGTTCAATAGTAGTTCGCACAGGCCTGCCAAAGTTCATGCAGGTTTAGGCTGAGATTGATTCATGCCTTACATTATAAATTCTGATAATAAATGTCTAAAGATTTAAACCCAAAATTGTCATTGACCAATGACAATTTTGCCCGAAGGGCAAAAAAGGCCTGACGGCTTTTTTGGGTTAAAATTCAGGCACTAAATTTTGATTGTTTAACATTCATATATCCAACAGTAGTTTGGATCAATCCCGTATTAATTACATCCAAAGTTCACAAAAAAAGATAACCGATATGAAATATCTCAATAAATACCCCTTTGTTATTATGCTTCTGATCTCTTTTACGGCTTGCGATTCGGATAGAACCCGTAATGCAGAAGTTCCAACGGGTCAGGCCGAAAACATTGATCGGGATACACCACACATTGTTTTTGTAACCGGGGATGAAGAATACCGTTCAGAGGAAAGTATGCCCATGCTGGCAAGAATTCTCGCCAACCGGTACGGATTCCGTGTTTCCGTGGCATATGCTGTAACAGACGGAGTCATCGATCCCAACCGACAGGATAATATAGAAGGCCTGGAAGCACTTCAAGATGCCGATATGATGGTTATGTACACCCGTTTCAGAAATATTCCGGATCATCAGCTTCGTTATGTTCTCGACTTTGCGGAATCGGGAAAACCGATGGCCGGCTTCAGGACTTCAACACATGCATTCCAGTATGGCGAAGGCCACCCGAACCACCATCTCGATTTTGAATGGCCGCAAAAGGTTTTTGGCCTGCCGTGGATCAGCCATTACGGCGGAAGAAACTCAACCGACGTATTTCTTCATGATGAGAATGCTGACCACCCGATATTAACCGCGGTGGAACCGTTTCATGCAAGAAGCTGGCTTTATCATGCCACTACCCTGCTGGATAATGCCTTGCCGCTGTTGACCGGCCGTGCTGTTGAGGGCGCTGATCCGGGAGGTGATTACTTTGGTGATCCGTATGTAGTGGCATGGACTAATTTATATGAAGGTGAAAACGGGACAAGCCGTGTATTTTTTACAACACTGGGCCATCCCAGGGATTTTTTTGATGTTAATATGAGAAGGCTTTCAATACAGGGTATTTTCTGGGCTCTTGGCATGGAAGGTCAAATTCCGGATGAAGGATTGGATGTGGATTTTGTAGGTGAATACGATCCAAATCCGGCCGGTTTCGGTGAACAGTTTAAGCCCAACATTAGGCCTGAAGATATTCAATTGATTGTTGGACAATAACGAAATCTTTATTCGAATCCCGGGGGCTACCCCGTTTTAAAACTCTAATTATATTGCCACAGATGACACTGATTTTCACAGAGGGTTTTCTGTGTTTATCTGAGCCTTCTGTGGCAATTAATAATATTATAATCGATTTACTATAAATCTTTCGATGAATGCAACAGCAAGATAAACACCAATTGAACAGAATAAAGAGAGAAGAAAAGCCCAGGACAGGTCAAAAATATAGGTAGCGGAAAGCCAGACAGACATTGCCGTTAATAGGGTTGCTCCTGCGGAAAACTTTCCTCCAATTTTTGTAAACAGCCCAAAAGTCACAATAGTAAAAATACCGGCTGTGCCAAATGCCGCGGCGTCCACAACAAGATCATACACACCTTCCGCATTTGTGGCAATAAACCATGCCAGGATTCCAAAAAACACAACAAATATCCTTGCCCAACCCACTTTTCTGCTCTCTGCCATGTCGGGCCTGCTTTTTACAATAATATTATGGGAAACGAGAGATGAAGCAACAAGAAGTGCTGAATCAACGGTTGAAAGAATTGCAGAAACCAGTGCGCCTGCAAAAATGATATAAAGAACTGTTGGCATGTATATTTGCGCCATGATGGGTACGATCAGTTCACCATCTTCAAGCCCGGGAACCAGGTGAAGGCCAACAAGACCGATAAAAGCAGGAATCATTCCAAAGCCGAGATACATGGATCCTGCTGCGATGGATGACCGTTTTGCCACTTCAGGAGACCTGGTGGCAATTACCCTGGCTACAAGTTCATGTGCAACTACGGAACCACAGAGTGGTATTGCCCAAATGTCGATACGGTCGAGCAGAGAGGTGCCGGGCGGCTGGCGAAGGGTGAGCCTGTCGGGGTCAATGGAACTCCAGATTCCGGCAATGTCCGGAGTGTTGAACAGGACCAGAAAAAAGAGCGCAACAAGCCCAAAAATGAGGACAATTCCCTGTAGTAAATCGGTATACGCCACAGCCAACAGTCCGCCAAGCACAGTGTAAACAATCACAATAGTAGCTGCAATTGCTATTGCAATTTCGAGTTCCAGGCTTGATGACGCTGTTAAAACCTGGCCGAACGCACGTATTTGCGCTGCTGCCCACATAAGCGTGGAAGGTATCATCATAAAAACGGCCAGTTTTTCCACCCCCGATGAAAAACGCTCCCGGAAAAGATCGGCCAGGGTGGTGAGTTTTCGTTTCCAGAGGGGGGCAGCAAAAACAAAACCCATCAAAACGAGGCATAACCCGAAACCAAACGGGTCTGCTGTACCTCCGGCAAGCCCGCCGCTGTATATGGCGCCGGATGCGCCGATTACACTTTCTGAGCCAAACCACGTGGCAAAAATAGTGAATGTACCCAAAACATAACCCAGCTGCCGCCCCGCCAACAGGTAGTCAATTTCTGTTTTGATATATCTTGAAACCCACCAGCCTATAACTAGCTGAACAGACACGTACACAAAAATTCCAAGAAGAAGCCCGGTCATTTACATGAAAGTTGATGTTTTGAAGATTAGAAGTCGGAATATAGTGATTGGGGAAAAAAATTTAACAAGAAACTGTACCGTATTTACAATTAAAAAATCGGTTCTGCAGGAAACGTTGTTTTTTTGTTATCAGCGATCCAGGATCATATTCCGCTATATTGGGTCATAAATCCTCAGTAATCTGGTATACGTTGAAAGAAGTATTAGCTGAAAGCTGACGGCTTATAGCCCAGAGCTTTGTTGGCGATAAATCAATTAAAAACCAGTCCAATTCGTAACCCGCAACGTTTCCTGAAGTACCAAAGAATCTTTCTATTTAACACATACATAATGGTACTTAATCCTGAATTTTCTTAAATATTAATGATAGGAATCGATTTGTTAGGCGCTATATATCAATTTCTATAAAATTCATCCTTTATGAGTGGAAATGGCAGAAACCGAAGATATCATACTCAGGCAGCAGAGAGATTTGTTAAAACGCTTGATATGGCTGCGGAACCAGGTTGAATGTGAAGGTGCTATCAGATTTAAAAAATGGGAATCCTGGATATATAGAGAGGAATTTATTGAAAGCGGGAAAAATCTTGCAAATTATCTTGCACTCAGAAAACACGATTTAAGGGTACTTCAGAGGGAGCTTTCACCACTTGGTTTATCTTCGCTTGGGAGGCTCGAATCGAAGGTTTTACCTTCTTTGGATGCTGTTATTGCATCACTTGCGAGAATTTCACAAAGCCCTAAATCAGAAAAATATCCACATCCGGCTAAGGAAAATATTCAGCTTGGCAAGAAACTTTTAAAGAAAAGATCTACCGAAATATTCGGTAAATCATCATCCCAAACCCGGATTATGGTAACTCTCTCCGGAGAAACCGCCGATCAGCCGAAGTTTATAGAAAACCTGGTAGCACGCGGGATGAATGTGGCACGTATAAATTGTGCACATGATGACAGGGAAACCTGGAAATCAATGATTCATTATGTTCGTGAAGCATCAGCGAATACTGGCAGTTCATGCCGCATTATGATGGACCTGGCCGGGCCGAAAGCCAGGATTACAGGGGTTGTTTTCCCGCAAAACCAAAAACGGGTATTTAGAGGAAATATGATACGTTTATCAGATAATCCGGGTGCAGGTAATGAATCTCAAATCTCAATTACGGTAAGCATACCACAAATTTTCAGTAAGCTGGTTGAGGGTCAGGAAGTTTGGATTGATGATGGAAAGATCGGTGCCCAGGTAGAAGAGCTTGCAGATGGCAGTTGTACTCTGAAGGTATTTCATGCAAGCCCGAAGGGGACAAAACTGAGTGATTCGAAAGGGATAAATTTTCCCGGAATAGACGTCGGCAGCGCTTTGAGTGATGCTGATCTTGCCAACATACATTTTGTTGCAGAGAATGCAGATATGATTGGATATTCGTTTATACAGAAAGCCGCAGACCTTGACATGCTTGAAGCCGAACTCTCCAACGTTGCTATTGACACATCACTTCTGCCGATTGTGGCAAAAATTGAAACGGAATTAGCGGTGCAGAACCTTCCTGAAATCATTGTTCGTGCTGCAGGCCGGCGCCCCCTTGCCATCATGATTGCAAGAGGTGATCTTGCCGTCGAAATCGGTTATGAACGCCTTGCAGAAATTCAGGAAGAAATCATGTGGCTGGCTGAAGCGGCACATATACCGGTTATCTGGGCAACACAGGTACTTGAAAGGCTTGTGAAAAAGGGAATTCGATCGAGAGCAGAAATTACGGATGCCGCCATGAGCGTGCGTGCAGAGTGTGTGATGCTGAACAAAGGCGCTTATGTTCTGGATGCAATAGAGATTTTGAGAGATCTGTATAAACGAATGCATCAGCACCAGGAGAAAAAATCACCTCAGCTCCGGGCACTCAGAAGCTGGACTACCGAATAAATAAAACCAGACTGTGCCTCAAGCCTCTATTTACGAATGGGTTGAATCGGTATTTCGTTGCCAGAATGCAGTACTGTTGAATTGTTGAACTGTCGAATTGTTGAGAAATTCTGTCTATTGAAAATACGATTCCACAGTTGAACACTTCCAATATCTGTCTGATCCATTGATATGGTGTCTGAACCAATGAAAAAGGGCGATAAAAATCTAAACAGCCCAAAGTATTTTGATTGTGTAGGTTTTCGTATATTTCAGGCTTATAACATTTTGAAAATGAACGACCGCGTTCTAAATGGCAAAAAAATTTAAAGAAGTAAAACAACTGGCGTACCCCAAAGCAGAAGTTGAAATTCTGAATTGGTGGAAAGAGAAGAAGATTTTTGAAAGAAGTCTTGATTCAAGGGACGATGGTATACCTTTTACATTTTACGAAGGTCCGCCAACGGCAAATGGCAAACCGGGAATACATCACGTAATGTCCAGAACGGTTAAAGACCTTTTCTGTCGTTATAAAACCCTGAAAGGATTCAGAGTGGAACGAAAAGGCGGGTGGGACACCCACGGACTGCCGGTTGAAATTGAAGTGGAGAAAGAACTCGGGCTCGAAGGCCGTGCCCAGGTAGAGAAGTTTGGTCTCGCGGAGTATAATGCCAAGTGCCGGGAGAGCGTTTTGAAATATAAACACCTGTGGGACGATCTTACCAGCAGAATGGGTTACTGGGTTGATCTTGAAAAACCTTACATAACCTTCGAAAACGACTACATAGAATCGGTCTGGTGGGGCTTTAAACAGCTGTTCGACAAAGGCCTGGTTTATAAAGGGTATAAAATTCAGTGGTACTCGCCGGGAAGCGGAACCGTTTTATCTTCTCATGAAGTAAGCCTGGGGTACCAAGAAACCCAGGATCCCTCTATTTATGTAAAATTTCCGCTCGATGCTGATGAAAATGTATTTTTCCTTGCCTGGACCACTACTCCATGGACGATTATATCAAACATGGCGCTTGCAGTGAACCCGAAGCTGGAGTATGTGAAAATTCAGGTAACGGAAGGTGAGAGAACAGAATACTATATTTTGGCGAAAGGCTGTCTTGATTCAGCAATAAAACATAGTTATGAAATTGTTGAAACGTACAAAGGGAGTGACCTGCTGGGATGGGTTTACAAGCCAATATTTAATTATGCCCAGAAAGAGATTGAAAAGGAACTCGCCTGGAGAGTTATAGGGGCCGAATACGTAACAACAGAAGATGGAACCGGAGTGGTACATACCGCCCCGGCTTTTGGTGCCGATGACTTCGAAAATTGCAAAGATGCCGGAATCCCCATGTTTAATCCAATTGACAGGGAGGGCAGGTTTACTGCACAGGTACCGGATTTTGCAGGATTATGGTTTAAAGATGCTGATAAAGAAATTGTAAAGGCTATAAAGGAAAAAAATAGCATGTACCACCATGAAACATACATGCATAATTATCCCTTCGACTGGCGAAAAGGTACACCACTGATGTCGTACCCGGTTGAGTCGTGGTTTATCCGAACTACTGAAGTAAAGGATAAAATGGTGGCATTTAATAAAAAGATTCATTGGAAACCAGAGAGTACAGGTACCGGACGCTTCGGAACCTGGCTCGAGAATAATGTTGACTGGGCTGTATCGAGGCAACGATACTGGGGTACCCCCATTCCGATATGGGTAAGCAGCAAAGATCCTGACTATATAGAATGTATTGGCAGTGTGGAAGAACTGCGGAAAAAAGCCGGTATCGATAAAGATGAAGAAATCGACCTTCATCGTCCGCATATAGACAAATACACCTGGAAATGCCCGAAAGGCGGTATTATGCAGCGAATTCCCGAGTTACTGGATGTATGGTTCGATTCCGGCGCCATGCCCTGGGCACAATGGCATTATCCGTTCGAAAATAAAACCAAATTCAAAAAAAGTTTTCCGGCAGATTTTATAGCTGAAGGAGTTGATCAAACACGTGGATGGTTTTATACCCTTCATGCCCTTGGAACGATGCTTTTTGATAAACCTGCCTACCTGAATGTAGTCTCAAACGGGCTGGTTCTGGATGCAAAAGGCGAGAAGATGAGCAAAACCAAAGGCAACACGGTTGACCCAAATGAAGTGATCCAAAATTATGGCGCCGACACCGTTCGGTGGTACATGATGACCAATTCCTCGCCCTGGGAAAATTTAAAATTCAGTGAATCCGGGTTGCAGGAGGTTCAGCGAAAGTTTTTTAATACCATTATTAATACATATTCGTTTTTTGCACTTTATGCAAATATCGATGGATTCCAGTACTCCGGTAAGCCTATTCACTGTTCAGACCGAACAGAAATGGACCGCTGGATCATATCACGGCTCAATACTACCATTAAACGGGTAGATGAATTATATGAGCAGTATGAGCCTACAAAAGCTACCCGGGAAATTGAAAATTTTGTTGATGAGCTGAGCAATTGGTATATCCGCCGAAGCCGCCGTCGTTTCTGGAGGGAGGGCAAAAGCCTGGATAAAACGGCAGCATATCAAACATTATTCGAATGTTTGATGAACCTGTCCAAAATTATGTCTCCGGTTGCACCGTTTATCAGCGAATGGCTGTATCAGAACCTGAATGATGTGGTAAAACAGGAAGAAATTTCTGTTCACATTTCATTTTATCCAAGTGTGGAAGAAACAGCGATTGACAGACAGCTTGAGCGCAGGATGGATGTCGCAAGGATAATCAGCTCAATCGTGCTGAGGGTGAGAAACCAGATTGATGTAAATGTTCGCCAGCCGCTTTCAAGAATAATACTGCCAATGAATAAGGAAGAAAGATTGGTTGTTGATGCCGTGAAAGAGATTATTTTGGATGAAGTAAACGTTAAGAAAATAGAGTTCGTTGATGATGATTCCGGAATCGTTAGTAAAACGGCAAGGCCGAATTACCCTGTTTTGGGTAAGCGTTTAGGCAAACAGATGAAAAATGTAGCTGCCAAAATCACCGGGCTTACTACGGAAGAAATCACCCGGATAGAAAATGAAGGAGCGTTTGATCTTCAAATCAGTGAAAATGAAAAAGTTCGAATCTCATCAAGCGAAATTGAAATTCAAAGAACCGGCTTGATGGGATGGTCTGTTGAAACAGAAAAAGGAATAACGGTAGCGGTCGATACCGAACTAACCCCTGAGCTGATCCTTGAAGGGTTATCACGTGAATTTGTGAACAGGATTCAAAATATGCGAAAAGAAGCCGATTTTGAGGTAACAGACCGAATTTTCATAGGTTTTGATGGATCTGATCAATTAAATGCCGCAGTTCAGTCAGCAATTGAAAATATTAAGACTGAAACTCTTGCGGAAGAGATAAGTACTACGTTACTTGAAGTATCAGACTTTGTTAAAACTTGGGAAATTGAAGGCGATGAGGTTGAAATCTCCATTCGCAGAACTATTAATAATTAAACAATTAGGATCATGACATCTTCAAAAGAAACGAAAAACGATGAACGCATCTCTCCATATAATGATGAAGAGCTTGAGTATTTCAAAAAAATTATTCTTAAAAAGCGTGATGAAGCCGAGCAAGAATTAACGACCCTGCAAAACCTGCTTCGCGAAAGCATGGAAAACGCATCGGATGAGTCTGCTTATTCATTCCATATGGCAGATGCCGGAACCGATGCCCAGGAAAGAGAAAAAACATACATGTTATTTAACCGTACCAAAAAGTTCGTACGCTATCTTGAACAGGCTTTGCAGCGTATTGAAAATAAAACATATGGCGTTTGCAAGGTGACAGGTAAAAAAATAGCAAAAGGGCGGCTCGAAGCTGTACCGCATACTCAGCTCAGCATTGAAGCAAAACTGAAACGAAGATAGTCCGGAAAGTTTTTGACAGAAAGAACCAAAAAATTACTCGTCCTGTTTCTGCCGGCCATAAGTGTGTTGATACTCGACCAGGTCTCAAAGTACATGATCCGCACAAATCCCAGCCTGCACAGGCTTGACCTGATTGAAGGCTGGCTTGCATTCAACTTTACAAAAAACCCGGGAATGGCTTTAGGTATGGATTGGCTTTCCACACCCACTATTAGTACAATTGCCATACTTGCCACAATAGGAATTCTATCCTACATACTTTATACCCTTCAAAAAGCCAATCTAGCCTATCTTGCCTGTATGGGATTGATTATTGGCGGAGCACTCGGAAATATTACCGACCGCATATTTATGGGGATTGTAGGAGGTTATGGCGGAGTTCTTCATGGCCATGTTGTAGATTTTATCCATTTTAACCTTGTAATCGGTGATTGGCCGGTATTTCCATACATATTCAATGTAGCTGATATGGCAATCAGTACATCAATTATCATTCTACTGATATTTCATAAAAGAATTATGCCTGTTCCGCACCAGGAATCATCACAAACGGAAGGTGATGCCCCGGGAATCAGCAACACCGATGCAACCGATACGGCAACCATTGAAAATGATCCGAGAAGAGAAGAAGTTATTGATGATGTGCAGCAGGTAGCTGAAGCTGGAAAAGAGCCAGGAAAAGAACAGTTTTAATTTAATCTTATTCCAGCATCAATCGTTTCAGAAAACCCTCCCTTGAAATGGGTTTATCAAGCTTTTCCTCGTGGTGATCAGTATCGATATGATCTAGCGGTACAGAAACTTCTTCTACAAGCTCAAGGCCAAAACTATTTAGTCCAACTCTTTTAACCGGGTTATTTGTAAGCAGCCGCAGTTTCCTCACCCCAAGTGCATGCAGGATCTGGGCACCAATCCCATAGTCACGGGAGTCCATTTTCGCACCCAGTCTTGTACGGATTTCACTTTTTGAAAGGCCATCATCTTGTAGTTTAATCGCTGTAATTTGATCGGTGACGTGATATTCACGACTCATTTGGTCCATGTACAATACAACCCCCTGGCCGTTATTTTCCACCATTTTAAGGCACTGTTGTAATACTCCGGTTTTATCACTTCTCTTGCTACCAAAAATATCAGCAAGCGGAGTTGAAGAATGAACCCGTACAAGTACCGGTTCTTCGATATCCCAATTTCCCTTTGCGAATGCAAGGTGATGCTCCCCGGTCAGTTTTTCTTCAAATACATGGAGTTTGAATTCGCCATAAATCGTAGGCATATTAACACTCATGATATTTTTCACGAGCGATTCATGCTTCATTCGGTAAGCTATCAAATCTTTGATGGTTACCAATTTCATGTCAAGTTTTTGAGACAAGGTGATGAGATCCGGAAGGCGGGCCATGTCACCATCATCATGCATGATTTCACAGATAATTCCTGCGGGAGCAAGTCCGGCAAGCCTTGCAAAATCAATTGCTGCTTCAGTGTGTCCGGCGCGGCGTAACACACCGCCATCCACACCTGTTAATGGAAATACGTGGCCGGGACGCCTGAAATCAGAAGGTTTTGCTTCGGGGTTAATCAGTTCTCGGATCGTATTGGCCCGATCGGGTGCAGAAATTCCCGTAGTGGTTTTACCTTTATGATCAACCGATATTGTAAATGCAGCTTCATCCGGATCAGCACCCTCTGAAACCATATAATCCAGTCTCAGTTCTGTCGCCCTCTGATTGGTGATAGGTACACAGACCAGGCCACGACCATGAATTACCATCGTGTTAATCGCCTCCGGCGTGGCCTTTTCAGCAGCCATAAGAAAATCCCCTTCGTTCTCACGATCTTCATCATCAACTACGATGATAATTTTACCCGCCCTGATGTCCTCAATGGCTTCGGGTATGGTATGAAAAGGGGATTTTGGCAATGTGATGGTGATTTGTTAATGGTTTATTGTGTAATTGATGATTTGGTTTTTAACAAAAAGTAATCTTTTACCTATTAACAATTAAACGATTAACAACGTTTTATTTCTTACCGGGATTCACATCAGTGATAGAGCTTTTTTGAAAACGGGCTTTAACACCGCTGTCGATCTCAAGGAGAACCGTTTCGTCATCAATGGAATTCACAACACCAATCATGCCTCCACCGGTAACCACTTTATCACCCTTTTTCATTTCACTTACTTTCTTCTGAATCTCTTTCTGGCGCTTGGATTGCGGCCGGATGATGAAGAAATAGAATACAAAAAAGATGGCACCTAAAAACAAAAGATTTATCATGGCACCGCCGCCATCACCATCGGGAGGGGCAAGGAGAAAATAGGTTGTCAGAAATGTCATAAATTAATTATTGAAAAAATTATTATTCAGCTTATAAAGATAGCGTATTTAGTGAGCTTGAGCAATTAAGAGGTAGAATACATGATGTTAGTTTAAAGACTAAATGGCTCAGTTATATTTTGGGAGATGGGATTTAACTGGGTAAGGTGTTCAGGTTTACAGTGGCAAGATACGGTATTCGGCAGCCCGGCTCGTGCAGCAGGCATACCCATACTGCACGATACGGAAGGGATGTAGCGATTGGAAATGGAAAATACACCGATTAACCGGAATGCGGGTGTATTTTTCTGTTCTGGCAAGGCAGTATAAAAAAAGCACTTCGTCAATAATCAGGTCAGCAGGAATAAATATTATCTATCCTTTTTTTGTGGAAAGACCAACCGGGATGTAAAGAGGGCAGATTCCAACTGCACTGGTTAGAAGAAATACTGCGGCAAGAACTCCTAAAATAATGGCTGCGGTGCCGGAAAGCACACCAGTGAAATACAATACTGCAACAATAATCGCGATTATTGTTCTGATGATTCGATCGGTGGAGCCCATGTTTTTTTTCATGCTGTTATCCTTATTGAAAAGTGAAATGTTGAGTTAAAAAGGTGGAAATGGCAACTATCAACAGACAAACCGTACATACAATTATCAATTTAAACCATTTCGGTTTATCGTGGAACATGACGGGTGCTATTAAAATGTGAAATACCGAACATTATCCTGTTTCATGTAACCTGCAACCTCGGGAGGGCTTGCAATGGTAACCCCGGGGATAAGGTCAGACTCGGTAAAATTTCTATTTGGCAGAAAAATACCGCAAACTTCAACCGTAATGTCACGTTCAATCAAGCCGGTTAAAAGTTGTTTCGGGGAGCGGTTAGAAGGCGCAAAAACTGGTGAAGTATACTCTACAATGGCAAGATTGCCTGCTTCACCACAAAGCAATATTCGAACAGCCACATCCTGGTTCACAGACTGAGTGGCAAGAACCATGGCCATCATTTGCGTTTCAGCATCAGCGGTGGTAATTACAACAAAAAGTTCATTACCGGGGCTGTTTTTTTGAAAATCAATTGTTCCAAAAAGTAAAATAACAGCTAAGATTGAAAATACTTTCATAATAAAATTGAATTGTTATGATTTAAAAACCGGGGCAAAATCTTTTAATGGCATATCGGTACCTGATTTATCTTCGGGTGACCTTTCAAGCGTCATTTCGTATAATACCTTGTCGTTGCGATAAAAACGTTTCTGATAATAAAGTGGCTTGTGCCCTATTGTAAATGAGAGCCTGTCAATTAAAAACAACGGCGTATGTTGTTCCACTTGCAGTTCAGCGGAAAGTTGCTCATCTGACGGAACGGCCGACATCCGGTAAGATCCTTTTATGACCGGAATATCGTATTCTTTTTCCAGTATTGAATAGATGGTTGATACTTCAAGTTGTTTTTCATTTAGCAGCTGTCCGTAAAAAACCGGCAGCCATGTAATGTCGTATGCAACCGGAGAGCCGTTTCCCAGCCGCAGCCGGTCTATCCTGAGAACTTTACATCCGTTGTCGATATGCAGTATTTCGGCAAGCCAGTCGGGAGCATTTACAGCCCCGAAATGCTTAACCTCAGAAGAAGGCACTAATCCTGCCCTTGCCATATCTTCGTTAAAATCGGTTAATTTAACGAGGTTGTGTGTTGCCCTGCCGTCGCTTACAAAAGAGCCAAGGCCCTGGCAACGGTATATGATGGATTCACTTTCTAAAGATTGCAATGCCCTGCGAATGGTTACACGGCTAACGTCAAACTTTTTTGCCAGGTCGTTTTCTGATGGCAATTTCTGTTCGGGCTTGAATATACCCTCATCAATCTGTTTTCTAAGCCATTGTGAGATTTGGCTGTGTCTTGGTATTCCTTCTTTAAGCATCATTTGAAATAATTTTTCTTAAATGTAATCAAAATAAGATCAATTATCAATACTTGTAAATACATGTAGGATTCTGTATTTTTGTTGAAAAGAACTAAAATTTTTTGTGATATGGATAATGTATTAACAAAATCAGGAAAAGAGATTCAGGAGGATATTGCAATTCCTTTTGCTGCTCATCATAAGTTTTTAATCGTTGGAGGCGGAACTGCGGGAATAACTGTTGCAGCTCAGCTCCGAAACAAAATTAAAAATACAGATATAGCTATTATCGAACCTTCCGAGGTTCATTATTATCAGCCTATGTGGACGTTCAACGGGGCCGGAGTTCTTAAAAAGGAGCGTTCAAAAAGATTAATGAAAGATGTAATACCGAAAGGTGTGGCCTGGATTCAGGATCGTGTAACTACCTTTTATCCTGAAAAAAACCTGGTTAAAACTGCAGGCAACAGTTTCTATTCGTATGAGTACCTAGTGGTGGCCCCGGGAATCCAGACTGATTGGGATGCCATACCGGGACTTGCAGAGAATTTAGGTAAACATGGTATTTGCAGCATCTATTGTTACAGACATATCGACTATGTAGAGGAGTGCATTAAAAATACTAAAAAAGGAAATGCACTTTTCACCCAGCCAAATACAAAATTTAAATGTGGCGGTGCCCCTCAGAAAATCATGTATCTCGCTTCAGATTTATGGAAAAAGAAAGGGATACTTGGCAATATCAATGTTCAATACACAACGGGTGGGTCAGTAGTTTTTGGCGTAAAAGAAGTAGCTGAAGCACTGAAACCGGTGATTGACAGGTACAGGATTCAACCTAAATTGCTGCATAATCTGAAAGCAATCAAAGCAGAAGAGAAAATTGCCGTATATGATATTTATAAAGACGGAAAACCGGCAGGGGAAGTTGAAATACCTTATGAAATGCTCCATGTTACACCACCGCAAAGTTCACCGGACTTTATCAAAAGGAGTCCGCTTGCCGACGCAGAAGGCTGGGTGGATGTGGATATGCACACATTACAGCATGCTAAATTTCCAAATATATTTTCTTTGGGAGATGCCGGCAGTACCCCAAATGCAAAAACTGGAGCAGCCATCAGAAAACAATCCAAAGTTGTAACAGGAAACCTGATTTCTCTTGAGAAGTATGGCCATCTTAATGAAAACCTTTCCTATGATGGCTATGGATCCTGCCCGTTAATTACCGGTATCGGGAAATTGATACTTGCAGAATTCGGGTACGAAAATAAAATGTCACCATCGTTTCCATTTAACCAGATGAAAGAACGATGGACCATGTATCGCATGAAAAAAGATTTGCTCCCGATCATGTATTGGCACGGCATGCTGAAAGGAAGGGCTTAAATTTTGTAAGAGATTATCATCAGGTAAGTGAGAAGATTTATAAATTTGCTAACTTGTATTGACAAGTAGTTACATTTGTCTTATCTTTATTTCAGAAACAGTTAATAAAACCCATAAACTATGTTAGACTTTTTATATCAACCCTGGCCCTGGTATGTAGCCGGCCCCATTATTGGGCTAACCGTGCCCGTTTTGCTGCTTATTGGTGGCAAGATGTTTGGAGTGTCAGCTAATCTGCGTCATGCATGTGCAGCTTGCAATTTTGGCAACGTTGAATTTTTTAATTACGACTGGAAGTCGGCAGGAAAATGGAATTTCACTTTTTTAGCGGGATCGGTCTTGGGCGGTTTTTTAGGAGGGTATGTTTTTGCAAATCCGGAGCCGATTGCCCTGGCACAATCGACCATCACCGATTTGCAGGCACTTGGGATTCAGGATTTTAATGGCCTCGTGCCTGACGACCTGTTTACCTGGGGTTCACTCGGAACAGTACCAGGCCTCATCGTGCTTATTCTTGGAGGTTTTCTTGTAGGATTCGGGGCGCGCTACGCAGGAGGCTGTACCTCCGGCCATGCAATTTCCGGCTTGTCTGATCTTCAACTCGCATCACTTATTGCGGTGATCGGCTTTTTTATCGGAGGCCTGCTCATGACCTGGTTTATTTATCCAATCATTCTATCCTAAAAGAGGTATAACACATGAAATTTTCAGAATATTTAAAATATTTACTGATCGGCACGGCTTTCGGCTTTGTGTTGATAAAATCGGAAGTGGTATCCTGGTTCAGAATCCAGGAAATGTTTCGCTTTGATGCATTCCACATGTATGGAATCATTGGAGTAGCTGTAATCGTAGGCATCATATCCGTACAGATTATAAAACGCAACAACATGAAAGATGCCAACGGCAATCCCATCACCATTCCTCCCAAAGATGCATCACAGGTTAAACGATATCTGATAGGTGGTTCTATGTTTGGACTTGGATGGGCTCTGTTGGGTGCCTGCCCGGGGCCAATGTTTGCACTGTTGGGAAGCGGACTCACCATCATGGCAGTTCCGATACTCGCAGCTCTTGCAGGTACGTATACATATGGCATCTTAAAAGATAAATTACCTCATTAATAAATAACCTATTTAACGAATATTAATAATCAAAAAACAAAACATAAATAATCATGTATTTCAAACAATTCTTTGACGATAAATTAGCACAATATGCATACCTGATCGGTTGTCAGGCAAACGGAACTGCTGTAGTGATAGACCCAATGAGGGACATTGATCAGTACATCGATGCGGCAGCAAAAGAAAATCTTACCATTGTTGCTGCCACAGATACTCATATTCATGCTGACTATATATCAGGGCTTCGTGAATTTGCAGAGCGAGGTGTAAAAGTCTATGCATCAGATGAAGGTGATAAAGACTGGAAATATGAGTGGCTTATCAACAGTGATTACGATTATGAGCTGATGAAAGACGGTGACGAGTTTAAAATCGGCAATATCACCATTAAGGCATGGCACACACCCGGACACACACCGGAGCATCTCACATTTTTGATAACAGATGGTGCTGCCGCAAATGAGCCAATGGGTATGGCAACAGGCGATTTTGTATTTGTAGGTGACCTTGGACGCCCGGACCTGCTTGAGTCTGCCGCAGGAATGGCCAATGTAATGGAGCCTTCCGCAAGAACATTATATAAAACCGTTGAAGAGTTCAAAAAAATGCCGGAATATATGCAAATTTGGCCCGGACACGGAGCAGGAAGTGCATGCGGAAAAGCTTTGGGTGCCATTCCCGAAACAACTGTAGGTTACGAATTGAGATACAATAACTCATTAAAATCAGCGACTTCGGAAGACAGCTTTGTGAAGTTTATTCTCGAGGGACAGCCCGAGCCACCTCTCTATTTTGCAAGAATGAAAAGGGATAATAAAATCGGCCCTGCAATAATTGGTGGATTGCCAAAAGCAAAAAGGCTCACAATTAAAGAACTTGGTAATGCAGCTGTAAAAGAAGGGGCTGTAATATTGGATACACGAGAAAGAAATGAGTATGCGGCAGGTCATGTGCCAGGCTCACTCCTTTCACCTCTGAACAAGCAATTTAATACGGTTGCTGGATCATACATTACAGAAGAGGAGGAGATCTATCTTGTCGTAGAAGAACACAATGTAGTTGAAGCTATTCGAGACCTCTACAATATCGGACTTGACAATGTTAAAGGGTACGTTAATGCTAGAGACCTCCAGATTTATAAATCACAGGGAGGAAAAATGGATGCACTTGAGGTGACGAATTTTGATGCCGTTAAAAATCTCGGTGAGAATGATGCCATACTTGATGTAAGAAAAGGTTCTGAGTATGAGGAATTCCATCTGGAAGGGGCACTGAATTTTGCTCATACCCGATTGCTTCCAAATATGAAAGAACTTCCAAAAGAGAAGAAGTTTTATGTTCACTGCCAGTCAGGCGGACGGTCAGCAGTTGCGGCAGCATTATTGAAACGCAACGGTTTTAACGTTGCATTGATTGACGATGAAGTAGAAAAAGTAAAATTGGCAGTTACTGCATAAAAACCTGCCTGCTTTAAATATATGAATCACAGAATCCCTCTCCCGAACGGGTTGAGGGATTTGGTGATTTTTCCACGCTGGAAAATTAATTCATAAGGCAATACAAATGGCTGGTCAGAGATGTATTTGCGTCATTTTTCAGCCAGCTTATCTCATTATTTGATAGAACTCATTGAATAAACCAGACATCCATATTACTTCAATTTTTCCAATTCTGGGTTCACTTAGAACGTATAGTAAACATGATTTTAAGGGAGATCTGAATGCCGGGGTTACAGTTGGAATAATGCTAATACCACAAGGTATGGCTTATGCCTTAATTGCCGGATTGCCACCACAATACGGCCTTTACGCAGCACTAATACCATTATTGATATATGCAATGCTGGGTACCTCCCGTCACCTGGGTGTTGGTCCGGTTGCATTGATTGCCTTACTGATTGCCTCAGCAGTAGCACCTATTGCAGAATCACCGGAAGAATACATCACGTTAAGTATCCTGCTAACACTAATGATAGGCAGTATGCAATTCCTGTTAGGTCTGTTTCGGATGGGCTTTTTGGTGAATTTATTGTCACATCCGGTTTTATCCGGTTTTGTATCAGCTGCTGCAATTATTATTGGTTTCAGCCAGCTCCATCATTTGCTTGGTATTGATTCTGTTACCGGTGGTTTGCATGAAATGATCCTTGGAATTGCGGTACAGTATTCAGAAATGAAGCCTCTTTCACTTGCAATCGGAGGAGGAGCAATTGCAATGATTCTCATATTAAAAAAGAAATTACCGTCATTTCCCGGCTCGGTATTGGCAGTAATTGCCGGTATTGCATTTATATATTTAACCAATCTTCAGGAAAAGGGAATTGCGATTGTAGGTGAAATTTCGGTAGGACTCCCTGCATTTGTTATTCCTGAGATTGAATGGCAAACTATAGTAAACCTGATGCCTATGGCTGTTGCCATCGCACTTGTGGCATTTATGGAGGCTATTGCTGTCGCCAAATCGGTGCAACAAAAATCAAAAGAATATAAAGTAGATCCCAATCGGGAATTAGTGGCATTAGGCGCTGCCAATATCGGAGGTGCTTTTTTCCAGTCTTTTCCGGTTTCCGGCAGTTTTTCCAGAACAGCCATTAATTATGAATCTGGCGCAAAAACAGGATTAGCAGGGATAATCAGCGCCGGTATTGTTGGATTAACGCTTTTATTTCTGACGCCTCTGTTCTACTATCTTCCAAATGCAATTCTTTCAGCAATTATTATAGTTGCAGTAATTGGACTTATAGATTTCTGGCAAATGAAGAGGCTTTGGAAGCTGGGTCACTATGATCGTTATATGATGATCGCCGCTTTTGCGGGCACGTTGTTTATCGGTGTTAAAGAGGGAATTCTTCTTGGGGTCACTCTTTCCGTTATTATGCTGTTGTATCGATCTGCAAGGCCAAATCATGTGGTTATTGGCCGGATTCCCGGAACTTCTGTTTACCGTAACATTGAACGCTATCAAACCGAAAACAACCCTGATACATTGATTTTCCGGTTTGATGCGCCGCTTCATTTCGCCAATGCAGAATACTTCAGGCAAAAAGTAAATGAATTAATCAATATCAACCCTGGTATTACCTGTCTCATTCTTGACCTGAAGGGAGTAAATGAAATTGATACAACCGGACTTGATGAACTGATTGAAACAATAAAGGATGTGGAAGAAAAAAAGGTATTGGTAAAGCTGACAGAAGTAAAAGCACCGGTAAGGGATCTGATGAATCGCGGGTCACACAACAAGGAAGACTGGACGTTTTACATGAGTATAGAGGATGCCGTGCGGTCTTTAAATGGTGGAAATACTTCATCGGAAAATGGCGGGTATACCATTCACATTGATACGAAATAACTAATATAGCAGCAATGGAAATCGAAATTATCATCGTTCTTGTAATCATGACCTTTACCATCTTTATGCTGGTAACGGAACTGGTGCGTATAGACGTAACCGCTATCCTTACGATGCTGGCTCTTAGCTGGAGCGGAATTTTAACCAGCAACGAAGCATTGTCGGGTTTTTCGAGCAATGCCGTGGTTGCCATGATAGCCGTAATGATTTTAGGTGAAGGAGTGGCTAAAACCGGTATGATGTCACGATTTTCGAAGTGGCTGCTAAAACGTGTAGGTACTAAAAAAAATACAGTCCTTGGTTCTCTTTCACTTTCCGTGGGAACTCTATCGGGAGTGATTCAGAACATTGGTGCAGCAGCTCTCTTTTTGCCAAGCATTATTGATATTGCCCGGCGGATTCGTGTTTCTGCTTCTGAACTGATTATGCCAATCGGGTTTATGGCAATTATTGGAGGTACGCTTACCATGGTCGGCTCAGGTCATCTCATTTTGACAAATGATTTGCTGGAAAGCGCAAATCTTGAGCCTTACGGCCTTTTTGCCGTTACCCCGGTTGGTGTTGCACTATTGGTGGCAGCAATTTTGTTTTTTCTTTTCTTCGGAAAAGTGTTTTTACCCCAGGGATCCGCTGATGGAAAACTTGAACCCACCGAACAAGAAAAAGTAATTGAGGCATTTAACCTTAAAAAGGATATCCGATACTTTAGGATTGGAAGTAAAAGCACAATAAAGGATAAAACGGTTGAAGATTCAGGAATATGGAGCGTATACGATATCAACATACTTGCCTTGTCTCATGATAAACATGCCGATTATGCACCATGGCGTGAAACGGTTTTTAATGAAGGGCAAATTATGGCGCTCTATGGTGATTCAGGGAAAGTGGAAAAATTCGCAGAGGATTATGAGCTTGAGCCCGAAAAAAATCATCCCATGTTTGCAGGGTTGGATGATCCCGATGAGTCAGGCTTTGTAGAGGTGATTGTTCCTCCGCGTTCAGAACTTACAGGCCAGAGCATCCGTCAGTTTTCCATGAGGAAAAGATACGCAGTTGAGCCGATTATGTTATTCAGCGACGGGGAACGAATTGAAGGAGATTTCTCCGATCATAAAATAAAAGCAGGGGATATCTTTATTATCTATGGCCCGTGGAATCATATCAAGATGCTTCAAAGTACCGATCCGTTTGTGGTTGCCACTCCATTTTCAGTGGAAACCAAATATCCATCAAAAACCTGGCAGGCAGCCGGGAGTTTCCTGCTTGCGATTGTACTTGCGATGAGCGGTTTCTCAATTTCCATATCCTTTTTGACCGGCGCAATGGTAATGGTACTTACCAGGGTGATGAGTATACAGGAAGCGTACAAAGCTATAGAATGGAAGGTTGTATTTCTGCTTGTAGGGCTGATACCACTCGGAATTGCCATGCAAAACAGCGGTACTGCAGAATTTTTGGCAGAAAGTGTGATGATTGTAGTTGAAGGCAGCCATTTGATGATTCTTTTATTCACAGTAGCTATTCTTGCAACAGGTTTTTCACTGGTGATGTCGAATGTTGGCGCTGTTGTAGTGTTGGCCCCTCTTGTGGTAAGCATCGGGCTTCTTGCAGGTGTTGATCCCAGGCCCCTTGTTTTGCTTGCAGCAGTAAATGCCGGAAATTCATTTATACTGCCCACTCACCAGGTAAATGCGTTGATGATGACTGCCGGTGGATACAAAACCCGTGATTATTTTAAAGCCGGAGGAGGTATGACGATCGTTTTTCTCGTAGTTTCCGTTCTGTTTTTTTACTACACGTTCTTTTAATACCTTGGTAAGTCCACAGCAGAATTTAGAAAAGACGGAATCAAAAATATGAAACAACTAAGTTTAATCATTATAATTGCAACAACAGGATTCATTATGTTTAACATTTTTTCAAAAACAACCGAAGTCAATGTCAGTATTGATCATTTCAAAGAAATGATTGAAAAAGAGCGCGGCATTGTGATTGATGTAAGAACCAAACAGGAGTACAATGCCGGCCATTTAAAAATCACAGATGCCCAGTATGACTTTCTGAACGGAGAGTTTCAGGATCAGATCGAAAACTTTGATAAAAACAAAACCTATTATCTATACTGCCGGACTGGTAACAGGAGTGGACAGGCAGCACGCATTATGCAAAATGAAGGTTTTAAAAATGTATTTAATGTGGGTGGATTTGAAGAACTTGCCGAAGCAGGTTTTGATGCAAACATGAGTGAATAAACGAATTATCGGACTGCAACCCCGATAATTTGAAAGAAAATCAAATAACAGCCGAAAGGTAAACCCGTTACGGCACTTCACTTTTATTAATTTGATGAAAGAAATACCGGAATCAGTATATCAGGAAATAGAACAGGCTATAGGTAGTGATCAAAGTGTGGTGGGTATTGATGCGAAGAAAACTCACATCATTATTATACACATGTTGAAACAGATTCAAGAAAAGCTTGAATCGCTGGAACAACGTGTGAATCAACTTGAGAACCGATTTAACGGATAGCCACACCCCTTATTACCATTGCTTTACCCTGATGAAATTCGCCTTCCTGCAGCATAATTTCTTCTTCCTGCAGATAGGTAATGTTCAAGTCATCCAGTAGTTTTTGTATCTGAGGGATGGTGTAAAGACGGTTCAAAGATTTTGGCCCGCCTGACCTGCGGCCGAGTTGTTTTTCTGAATAACATTCCATAAAAAAGGTGCCGCCCTTTTTTAGTGATTTAAGTACTTTCTGCATTACGGTTTCAAACAATTTTGAATCCAGTTGTACATAAATAAGTGCAGCTGCATTGTATGTATCTTCGGGTATCACCGCATTTTCAAGATTATCAACGATGTATTGGATTTCCACGTTGTGATCAACAGCCAGTCTGTTTGCCTTTATCTGTGCTTTTACGCTGAAATCGACAGCGGTAACCTCCCATCCCCTTTTAGCAGCATAAACAGCATTTCTTCCCTCACCTTCTCCGGGTAATAACAATTTACCGGGGCTTAACCGGTCAATCTGGCTTTTAAAAAACTTATTGGGCTTAATACCATAACCATAATCATACAAAGAATAGCGTTGATTCCAGAATTCCTGCATAACATTTCCTCCTGTGTCTGTTTTATAATAGTAAAATACATTTTTTTCAATCAATCGCCTCAAGAACTGTTTTATAAATATGGTTCCTCCACAAAATTAAGTGAAAAGTGAAAAGTGAAAAGTGAAAAG
>RECI01000286.1 GCA_007694095.1 Balneolaceae bacterium
GATCACTCTCCTGTAGCGTGTCATAGGAAAAGATGCATTGTCTTTAACTTCACATATTACATGAATGGTTTTTCCAGCCGCATCTGAAGGAACAGTCATTTGTGCCTCAGGATTGTCATTATTTTGAATTTCAACGGACGCTCCATAAGTTCCGGCTTCGGGATAAACCCACCAATTGAAGATCAGCTCATCGCCATCGGGATCGTAAGTGGGTGAAGCATCCAGCTTTATATCACTGCCTGTCTTAACCAAGAGGTCTTCGTCATGAGCCAACTTAACGACCGGGGCATGATTGGCGTCTTCAAAGTTTGAAGCAGCAGTCCATTGCATACGTGCAGCAAAATCTTCCTGTATAGGGATGATGAAACGCCACAAGGGTTTAAGGTTGTCGCCATCATCTTCAGCGTCGATCCAGAAATTGCCAGGCCCAATCCTTTCAAAGCGGCCACCCCAACCACCCCATGAAGGATTTTCGTGGCTGCGCATACCGGTATTAATCACATGGAAGAAGGCCGGTGAGTCTCCCTCTTCCAATTCATCGCGATCGTAGATAGCTCCAAAACTGCTTACCTCCTTTATGTTACGTGTAGTCCATTCCCGGGTATAAACTTCGTGGTCCTTTAATGGATTCAAGCGGTCCCAGGCGTAGGCCACCACGCGCCAGAACTGACTTTGATTCAGAATATAGTTTACCCGGGGAAACTCCTCATGCATCCACTCTCTTAAGTCGTCCTGCTCGGCAATGGCATAGATCCATGCTTTTTCAGATGCTTTTTCCAGTTGGTCGGGGTAAGATTCTTTAATGCGGTAAAGGGCCTGTGCAATATTGTTGAGTCCTCCCCATGCCTGCAGCCAAACCGGGCGGGGGTCATCATCCAGCAATACTTCCACTATTTTGTTTGATCCGGGAGTGTCCCATCCTTCACCCACAGCAGCTCTGCCTACTTGCTCCATCTGACCTACGTAGATCTTTGATTTCAGATATTCAGGTTCGGGAAAACCATGGTGGTGTGCCTTTAGATTTGGATATACTCTGGCATATTCGTCGATCATGTCGTGCATCCACTCTGTACCATTGCCCTGAAGGTGCCACATAGAGTTGGTGTAAATCAGGGCTTCAATGTCGAAATCGGTGGTATAAAGCAGGAAGCGCAGAAAAGAAGCCTTATCGTCGGTTTCGCCATCGGTGGTTACGATAATGCGGGGCCTTTCTGACACTTCGCTCTGCGTAAAGGTTTTGCAGGCCTGGATGGCAAACAGGGCAAACATGATTAGAAAAAAAATAGTAAAGCGTGGCTTTTTCATAGCTTTAATGTCTTTTGGGGGAACATTTTATTATTTACACGGGAATCAGAGTATTTCCTGTAAATAAATCCGGTTGGATGTAAAAACGGTTATTCATGGCCTGTCGGCCAGCACATAGTTATCCATAGTCACAAAAAAGTCATTGATAATACCATAGATATCAAACCACTCCCAGACGATGATCTTCCTGGGGTTATCAGGCCGTTCAACCCACTGGCCATCGTTGAATACGGGAGCAGGGTGTTCATAACGTTCTGCCCAGTCAGGATTCTTTACTACAGCTACGGCTGCCTGATCAAAAAGCGCTCTGGCCGGAGGACTTCCCCACATATTGTATTTCTGAAAAAGATTTGCAGAATAGTCTCCCCAGTTGTAAAACTCACCTCCGTGCCGTCCAGTTACCGGTTCGGAAATCTGCGGGCCTTTTCCTGGCATCCGGTGCAATATCTGGGCCTGCGTAACTTTTACAGCATCGGTTCCGGAGGGATCGCCGTATCTAACCGTCACCATTTCGAAAGGAACGTCGACATCAAGGATGAAATTCATGGAAGGGATGTCCCAATCCTGATTATGCTCCCCCGGTTCGGGGTAATTGGAGCCCAACCAGACAATCCTTATCCTTTCTGCAATACGCGGCTCTTTCAAAAGTGCCAGGGCAATGTTGGTCAACTTGCCAACCGGAAGCAATACAAGTTCCTGGCCGCGTTCACGCATGGCCTGTTCAATAATAAAATCCACAGCTTCATGGCCATCGAAATCCGGTTCCTGGATAAATGGTTTTATCTCTTCAAATGAGCCCTGTGCACCTGTAAGCAGTGGAATGCGATTATACACCCCGCAAAGTTGCATTACCCGCCTGGCTTCATCGTAATGATCACTCACCGGTGAATAGATATCATATCCATCCGGGTCACTGGTAGCATTGACCGTTACCCCTTCCACGGCAAATACATCGCCGCTGAATAACAGGTAGGCAAGGGCATGCTGATCATCCACCTCATTGTTGGCATCGGTATCAAAGATTACATGGTGCCTTGAAGTCATTTCACTCTTCGGTTCTGCAATTTTTCCACATGAAGTAATACCGGCGACAACCAAAAAAATGACCGATGAGGAAACGAAATATCCGGATAACATTCCGGGAGCTGCCTTCATTAATTCGATCTTGCTCATGAAAAAAAAGTTTGGGGATTCAAATTTGTCAAAAACATCATTTTTATAACCGGGTTTCAGACATCCGGAAACATCGGCAGACGGACTACTCGACTACTTTGACAACTGCTACATAGGATCTGTGGTCTCTGGGTGTGAGGGTAATGATGCGTTGCGGCCCCCACCAATCGGTACCATCATAGTTGTCCCATTGGGGTTCCATGATCTCTTCTTCGCTCCAGACGAGATTTGCCAGATCCAGCCACTTCACAGAAACAGTACGTGTATCCACCCATGGATCCAGATGTACCGTTGCCCTTCCTCCCGGAAAATATACCGCATATTCTTTACCCAAAGCTGCCATGCAATAGGTGTCCACGGAATTGCCTACCGTTGAAAAGGCTTCGTAGGGTTCTGCACGGAATATGTCAAAGTCCTCAAGAAACATGGTGACGGCCTTAAGGGTTTGCTCTGCTCTTTCAGACAGGCCGATGCCCCAGTAAAAATCACCTCCCCTGTGAGCCGGGCGGTGGAAGCGGGTGGAGGCGGCTCCACCGAATACATTCCTCCAAAAACGCTCTACCGCTTCTTTTTCAGTTCCAGCTGCTGTATTTGTGCCCACACCATGCCCATAAACCTTTTCATTGTTGAGGGGCATGGGGCCATGGCCGCCCATAGAAATCATTTTTCGCCAGAACAGCAAATTATCCCAGTGTTTTTTTCCGACCGGGCCAAGGGCATCCTGATTGTTTTGCGAAACGTCGGCAAAAGAGAAAACATCACTATTGGCCATAACCCTGCGAACGGTGGCATCCGGAGCAAAAAGCATGGTAGTGACATGGATTTCTCTTCCGTGCTCTCTGGCAACTTTCTTGATATACCGGCCCCAATAGATATCCCAGTCCACTCCCAGACCGCTCTCATTACCGATATTGTAAAGCACATGACCGTACTGTGAGGTTATCGAGATAAGTTTATCAATAAATCTGTGCTGATAATCCAGGGCTTCCCGGTTGTTGTTTGCCAGCGAACCACCATAATAGTCCCAGGCATTGGTAATGGTTCCGGGCTCCCAGTTGATATTGTTTTCCGGATTCAGGGGATGCAACTTAAAACGGCCGTAGACATCATCTCCCGACAGGTCGAACCAGTCCCATAGCGTTAATTGTACGAAAATATCACGTTTGTGAGTTTCGTCCAGGAAAAACTTCAGTTTGTTCCAGTACTCATCATTCCACCGGGTGATATCATATTTGCCATCTGGCAGGCGCATGGCTGCATACGTATCGCCATCGTTGCGGTCGCTCATGGTGTTGCGTACATAATTGCCACCGGCAGCTTTCATGCGGTCCAGATGCGCGGTCAGCACCTCTCCTGTCCATTGCCACAAGTTATCCCGTTCGCTGGCGCCGATGAGCATGATGGGCTCGCCCCTGTATTCCCAGTACCAGGGGTTTTTATGCCACGGGCGAATGGAGTCCTCGTTGGAAACGGTATCCTTTTCGATACGGATATGATTTGCAAATGATCCTGTTATCGGAGAGAATAGAAAGCTGAGCAGAAGCGCTATTGATATACACGAAGAATTTTTCATTTTTTTAAATATCTGAAGTCATGTTTTGTTTCGTTGTTACAACTTGCAAAAAAATGGTTCACGTTGCCGCAGATCATTTTATGACCATGCAACATGCAGACAACGTTATAATTTACTATTCATTAGAACGTATTGTATGAGTTGTTGTGCTTATCTGACCAGCATCATCTTTCGGGTTTCATTGAAGATTCCTGTTTGCATTTCATATAAGAAAATACCCGAAGTTAGATGTGAAGCATCAAAACCGACCGTATGCAAGCCCGCAGCATGCTCCCGGTCGATCAGGGTCGATACATGCTGCCCGAGGATATTGTAAACAGCAATCCTTACATGCGTAGCTTCAGGCACTTCATAACTTATAATCGTAGACGGATTGAAGGGATTCGGATAATTCTGATGCAGTGTGAAATGATTCGGCAAGGCGGTTGCCTCTTCAATCGAAACAGGCGATTGCTCTATGGTAATGTAATCGATATAGATCGTTGCAGTAGCTTCCGGATCTTCTCCGTCAATTCGAATCCCAATCCGTTGCATATTGTCGATCCCGTCCGGCGCCACGAGGGAGAGGGTGTTCCACTCGCCAGATACCAGGTCTTCTGGCCGGAACACTTCGGCAGTCCAGCCGGACCAGTTATTATATTGCAAAAAAACCTCCAGATGACGGAATTCATCAAACTGATCTTCTTCAATCCAAACCCGATAGGATATGATATCACCGGAAGCAACATTTGTTATATCATTATAAAAGCTGGCATTATCGGCATCATCACCTACAGACATCCGGATCGAATAAGTCCCTTCATACGCGCGTTCATCTGTTATTTCACCCACAGTACTATAGTTCCAGTCTGCATCCGTTCTGAAATTCCATACATCCAGATCCTGATCTTCAAAATCCCATATAATGGTTTCCAGATCGTTGCCATTATCATTATCCCCCGGTTCGGCATCTCCGTCGATTTTCGTCCAAAAGTCATTTATCCGATATGTACCGCCATCGATTATCTCGACACCAAGCTGGATGCTGCTTACTCTCAAGCTTCCATCAAGATCCTTGTTGTCGCGCAGATAGTGCAGAATCTCCCTGAAATCCAATAACAGGTCTTCATTAAGAAAGGCACCACGGGGGTAAGGAGGGTGGCCTTCTACATAAGGGGAAAGAAGATAAACAACACCGCCGGGGCGGACAATACGGCTCCCTGTTCTGCGTCTGTACCGCCATTCCCTGTCACCTATTGTTATTCTGGGGTTCGTACTACCATACAGCCATCCGGTGTCATCCCAAAAACTTGTAAATATCATTACGGCCATATCCGGTTTGTTATCACCATAGGGTAATTGCGGTCTTTCGGTTTCAAAGAAATAGGTATCATACAAAACCATATAGCGTCCTTGTCTGGGAAGTTCGAGATCATGGTACAGGAGCAGCGTATCAAGGTCATCTATTCTCTGGTTCAGGCCATGATCAGCCGTAACAAAGGGGCTCCTTTCTCCTCCCGGATAATGTAAACCAATACCGCCCTGTACCCAGCCGCGAACGACCTGGGGATAAGCTTTTACCTGGCCTTCGGCGTTGCCCGTACCATTAGTATGGCTTGCAACAATTTTCCAGTCTCTTTCCGAGTTGGCAAAAATGGTTTGTTCGCCAACGCCCTCTCCGGTCCATGCCGTCTCACCCCAGATATTATTCCGGATCATGTAGTTATTGTAGATTCTGAACTGCCAGTTGGTGCTTGTTTGCCAGTCCCATTCGTTATCCTGATTTGCAAGGTTCCGAAGTTCGATCTCGTCCTGCGCCATTACATTATAGGTACCGGCTGTCACGGTTATCACTACCAAACAAAAAACTATTCTGGTCAGAGGTGATTGCAACTGTCTCATAAGTCGGGTATTTATGTGGATGTTATCGCTATCATCTTTAATGTGTTTTTCAAAAGCAAGATCCAGTCACTTGTACTATCCTGTGGTCATTTGATGCTATTTGAGGAAAAGCATACTTTTGGCCTTGACGTATTCTTCTGCCTGCAGAAGATAGATATAGACGCCGGTTGCGACGGTCCTGCCCATGTAGTCCTGCGCATCCCATACCGCCGTATGATACCCGGCAGAATACGTTTCACTGTCTATGAGTGTCAGGACACGACGCCCGAGGATGTCAAACACCGAGAGTGTAATATTCACCATCCGGGGCAGCGCAAACTGTATGCGGGTTTGAGAGTTAAAAGGATTTGGATAATTATTGTAAAGTATAAAATCCTTTGGAGACTGTATACCTTTACTATCAGCAAAATCGGATGATGTTGCTGTTCTGGCAAATAGGATATCATCGACAAACACATTCTCTTCACCGACATTGACATCAAGCATTTTGAAAGATATTCCTATGGCTTGCACAGAAGAATTGTGAACACTTTCAGGGATCTCAAATTCCAGGAGATTCCAATGATCTCCGGAGATCTCCTCAAAGCGGAACCATTTGCTTTCCCATTGCCAGTTGGAATGCATCACATAGTTTTGAATACCTCCAACCTGTCCATCATTTCCAATTATAACCATTACCGAATCCAGAAAGACCTGTGGAATCCAGACGTGGTACATTACTGAAACGACATCACCGGGCACGTTTCCTTCGCGCCGCAAGGCAATTTCCGATCCGGATATAAAGTTTCCGGAAATTTTCATACTGTGCGATCCGCGATGAGCAATTTCCGCGGATAGCGAAGTGGCCGGAGCTCCTCCTTCCCCCCAGTTGGAAACAGACCAGTCATGGAGCTGATCCGGATTCTCAAAATCGTATTCTGCTTCTCCGAATGAAGAGGCGAGGATTTCAATCATGATTGTATCTCTCGCCGTCATCCCATCGGCGTTTTCGACTACCAGTGTTACTTCATATGTTCCATGTTCCAACTCTACAGACGCTGTTCTTCCAGTCGCAATTTCATCATCGTCCAAAAACCATTTGTAGCTGACAATCTTACTATCCCTTGAGTAGCTTCGGGAGCCATCCAGGGTAACTGTTACTTTTCCTGCTTCTTCCTGATCAACGATTCTCTGGTTCGGCCCTGCATCAGCCACAAATGACGGAGCTGCATTACCTCCGTTTTTTGAAAGACTATACAGGTAGCCATACAACAGAGCCTTGCCTCTCATGGTCTGGCGCGGTGTAAACTCGGAATGCGACCAGATATACCGGGTATTGATATATTTTTCAGCATGTGGCCAGGCGTCAATACCGGGATAGAACATCCGGAATACGGGACGCGGGTTATTGCCGACCATATGGCCACCCCAGCTTTCCGTGTTCAGGTAGGGTGTATGGCCGGGATGAAGCCCCGGTGTCCCATCGTTTCGACCCGATGTATAACAGTTCTCAATGCTCCGCTTGTCAGCCAGTTCCGTGGTAGCCGTTGTCATCTGGATTTTGTTGAGAGGGTTTCTGCCAAGTCCCCAGTCTGCTTCAAGCAACAGGGCGTCCAGAAAAGCCATTTTTTCCGTCGGGTTGTCAGTAACAGCATGGGCGACAATGGTTCTGTGCATATCCTGATTGGTTTGCCACCATGCCTGTTCAATGGCATAGCCGCGTCGGGACGGCCGCTCGTACACGTTATTTGCCTCACTGGCTTTAGCTTCAGCGATAATAGCTGATCTCATGTTTTCAAATAATACCGGGTAGTGAACAGGACGTTTGGTCAGCAGATAGGCGGCAGTACCCCATAACTGATTATGAGACTCTCTATGATGAATACTGGCATGGCGACTTGTTGCCACACTCTCGCTATTAACAACATCTTCATAATGAGTGTCACCGGTTACATTGTACAGATAAGCAGCCGCCATCATTTTAAAATCCCGGCCCCGGATGCCCTGTACCTTGTCATCGAGCATCGGATCCGGCAAGGCTCCGGCATAGTCGTAAGCAACTATTGCCGAGTCTTTATAGGCAGCGGACAAATCACTCTTGCCGGCAATCAAAAAGCTGTAGGACATCATGGCACTGTTAAGAGCGTTTGCCCACGCGGCAATAGCCGTGTTACCCGCCTGATACAGCCGGTTATTGCCATCGGGATTGGTCAGGCCATGTGCATAACCTCCCCGGTAGCGAAGGTTCAACCAAAAATCCACTTCATTTCTGGCTTCGTCCAGAATATCAGGAATGCCGTTCCCGCTCTCTCCAATTCGCAAATTATCATCATCCAGTGCACCGTCACTGAGAATGTATGCCAGTAACAGATCATAAATATTGACCACGTGCCCCAAATGCCGGTCCCAGTCAAGCGCATCGCTGTGACCGCCGACAGCATTGGGATTGGTGGGATTGCCTTCTTTGACAAAACGCGCCCAGTCGGTCGGCCTGTCCCACGCATCTCCCCTGGAAAAGGTGCCCCACTCGGGGTGGAACGGGTGCATTTCTGTCACATAAATCTTGCAGTTGGGCGGATCCACGTCTTGTATCCATAAAGGACGACGGGGGACGGGAACCATATCCATCCTGTCTTCACCAATACGCATATAATAATAACCCAGGATTGAGACTTTGTAGGGTGCCCGGTAAATGTCGTCCCTGATTTCAAAATCCCGGCTGCTTCCAACACCCTCAACTGCCAGACGATAGGTCCCCGGCTGATGGAACCCTGTAAAGTCGGCGCTCCATACATCCGAACCGGTGAGATTCCAGTAGGTTTCCACCTCGTTTTGCATCCAAAATGATACCTGTCCCACACGGATTGAATCAGCAGAATCAACATTGTAGATATAGACATCATTACCTTCAAAAGCCGAATAATCCCTGTTCCCGCCATCGCCCATAAAATGATACAAATCCGCCGCTTTGATTCTTGAACTGCTCATGTAGCCGACCAGGTTGACATGAACCGCTTCGGAAACATTGCTAAAAATATCGAATGTAATGGTTTGCGATACTGTTTCGGATCGAATCACTTCATCAATCTCTACCGTATAGGTCTTCCCCTGTTGCATGGAGGATGGCATCTCCAGATAGACAAAATGCTCTTTGGTGTAATCAAAGCCATGATCTGATTTTATATGATCCCAACCGGTGTAAGACATTCCGTTGACCCTGGATTTTCTGAAAACAGCCGTTGGAACGACCCCCGGCGAACCATAATTATCGTCATCCCCGGAAGTGATTGTCCAGTTGTCAGTCACTTGAACAGCAGACACATTGAGCGGCTCACCATAGGTCACTACATAAGAATTATCAGGATCCGATTCATGCCCCGCAAAGGCGGAAGGACCTGTTCCATCATCCACGAAGAACACCTCTCCGTCTTTGAAATGCAAGATGAGATAATCCTGATCAAGAACTTTTATTTCGGCGAGCTTAGATGCCTGCAGCTCAGGGGCGATCCCGATGATCTGTAAAAAAGCAGCTAACGCTACCGTCATGTACGTACCTTCCCGCAGACCAAACATGGTAATCTTCCCTTTTTAACGGACAAAATTTATTTTATCAGAACAGATTTCATCGTTGTACTGAATTCACCGGCTTGCAATTTGAAGATGTAGACTCCTGTAGCAAAGCCGCTCGCGTTCCAACTCACAGAGTGATAGCCACCGGATTGTCTTTCATTGACAAGCACGGAGACTTCTCTTCCGGTGACATCATAAACCGTCAATCTTACATTCGACGCTTCGGGCAGATGGTACTCAATGGTGGTAGAGGAGTTAAACGGATTGGGATAGTTCTGCATGAGCCTGAAATCCCCGGGTACGACACTTGCGATTTTATCTTCAGCTGAAACCAGTCCCGACTCATCGATCAGTTTCATAACCCCGAAGTAGTCCGCGTTTTTCCAGTGGGAATTATAGGCATATTCGGGAACCCAAACCGACCCATAGAATTTCTCACGTCTTGGCGGATATGCTTCTTTATCGTCATTATCACAATAGGCCATGGTGAAACCCATGATTTTATCGGGTGTGAGCTGGACCCTGGATGCCTCCGGGTTATCATGATCATACGTATCATCGTATACTTTCAGGGCCATTTCGTACACCAGTTTGTGTTCGTATCTCCTCAGAATGAAGTGTTCGAAATGATCCGCATAGTCCACCCGCTCCCAGAAACCGGCGATATCCATGGCAGCAAATGTTTCTGTTGTTTCCCCGACTTCCGGGAAATCCAAAGCAATATGATAGGAGAATGCATTTTCCGCATTTTCATCCCCGTAATCTATCCGGTGCAACCCGCCGCTTCTGTCCTCATCAATAAATATTTCAAGTACATCAAAATCCGGATAATTATCATCTCCCGGTCGATATCCGTCAACCAGAACATCGTCCCTGATTTCAACCAGCAAATAGAGCAGGTTGGTATCATAGTTCCATACGGCTTTATACCGGCCGGAAAAATCATCCGACAACACAAATTCTCCATAGGGGATCCAGACCTGGCCTAACGTCTGCCATTCCACTTCTTCCCAGCATTCGTCATCACCGATACCATCAAACACCGGCAATTGCGTGACATGCGGAACCATGACCGTATCGTCCTGAGTGGTATTGGCAAAATCGCGTGCGACCAATTCAATACCTT
>RECI01000214.1 GCA_007694095.1 Balneolaceae bacterium
ATCGAAATATAGCTGAAAATCATTTTAACAATTCTTTTTGTAATTTTTAGGTATGAATATTCCAGAAAGAAAAATTTCCGATTATATCTCCGGGTTGGAAAATGTGGCCGTTGCATTCCTGTTTGGATCTCAACTGAGCGGGAATGTACACCCGGAAAGCGACGTTGATATCGCAATTCTGTTTACATCTGGCAATGTACCCACAAATGATATGCAACTCGATTTAAAAGACCGCCTTTCACGAATTTTGAAAAGTGAGGCTGATGTTGTTGTGCTAAATAATGCCTCTCCAATTATTAAAATGCAGGTGTTGAAGAACGGCAAAAAAATCATTGAACTTGACAGGCGGGCATATGTACATTTTTTTGTACGAACAATTAATGAATACGATGATCTGAAGAGGGTCAGAGCCATAAACGAAAATAATATTTTAAAGGGCAGAATCTATGATTGACCGAGATGTGATTTTTGCCAAAATCAGTTCAATTCAACGATGTCTCCATAAATAAACGAAATACCCTTTTTAACCGTTATCATGCCTCCCGTGCAACTGCCGCTAAAAAGTTTTATTTTTAAAGGCAAATCAGATTTCAAGCATCTATGAGTAAAAAAGGGCGTGTTCTTGTTGCGATGAGCGGCGGTGTCGATTCTTCGGTTTCGGCTGTGATGCTCAATGAACAAGGATACGAAGTGATCGGAATTACCATGAAAACCTGGGATTACCACCGAAGCGGTGGCAATAGCGGGAAAGAAACGGGCTGCTGCACGGTTGAATCCATGAACGATGCCCGCCATATCGCGGTGCGCCATGGATTCAAACACTTTATCGTAGACATCCGGGATGAGTTTGGAAACTGGGTGATTGACCGCTTTGTGGAAGATTATACCAGCGGACGCACACCCAACCCGTGTGTATTGTGCAACACCCACATCAAATGGGCGGCATTGCTGCGGCGGGCCGACAACCTGGGCTGCGATTATATTGCAACCGGCCATTATGCCAACGTACGTGAAGAAAACGGACGGTATGTGATTTCAAAAGGGAAAGATCACAACAAAGACCAATCTTACGCTTTATGGGGCGTTCATCAGAAACACCTTGAAAGGACTATTTTCCCGTTGGGCAACTATCGCAAAACCGAAATCAGGCAGCTTGCTGAGGACTACGGTTTGTTGAATGTGGCAAATAAACCAGATTCTTACGAAATATGCTTTATACCCGATAACGATTATCACCGATTCTTGATGGAACGTGTGGACAATCTCGAAGAACGGGTTAGCGGCGGTATTTTTGTAGACAAACATGGGAACATACTTGGCAAACATAAGGGATTTCCGTTTTACACAATTGGACAACGGCGAGGTTTACATCTGCCGATGGGTAAGCCGGTTTATGTTACCCATATTGACGCAGAAAACAATGTAATAACCGTTGGCGAAAAAGATGACCTTATCAGTACAACGTGCCGCGCCAAAGAAATCAACCTCGTGAAATACGAGTCAATTCCCGGCGGACAGATGGAAATTACCGGAAAAATTCGTTATAACGATGACGGTGCCATAGGTACGTTGAAACAGCTTTCCGATGATGAAATCGAAGTAAATTTCCCGACAGGCAGAGAGGCAATTACTCCCGGACAGGCCGTGGTGTGCTATGAAGGCGACGACCTGGTGGCAGGCGGCTGGATACATAAAGTAAATGTATCCATGGAAGAACTTCTTCAGGCTGGTGCCTGAAACATTATTCGTCAACGATTGTAAAAATAGCAGGAAAGACACATCGTTATATATCCATCCGGAAAAAAATCATTACATTTAAGCCTATGAAAGCAATTCTTACGATACTTATTTTTTCTTTTAGTTTCCTGTGGTCAGGAATAAATTCAGCCCAATACCAGGGGGAAATAAATTTTATGATCTACAATCCCGCCAGTGAAACTGGAGTGGCTGAGGCTGCTACCATGAATCTTGTTTTTACAAGAAACAGAATATTTATTGATTCAAATGTATCGATGAATGTGATGGCGGGTTTGAGTGCCAGAGGTGTTTTAGTGCGGAACGACCTTCAGGATTTTATTTTAATTACTGCGGAAAATGAAGGGCTCAAAGTTGCCAAATCGGAGCTCGAAAACCTTGTTATCATCATGAACAGGTTACAGGGGAGGCCGGACACATCCCAAAGGCCTGTATTTGACTGGGAAAATAAGGTATCTGAAACCGGGCGAACAAGGTCAATTCTTGGCAAGCAAAGCTATGAATTTATACTGAAAGGTGATGAAGACGGCGAGTATATCACGGTATGGCTGACCGACCAGATCAAAGTGAACTGGGGATTGCTGTTAGATGCCTGGTATAGTACCGGGACCACGCAATTCGACCATGAAATACCGATTGAAATGGTAATGAACAGCAATAGCTTCCCTCTTCTTGTTGAAGCACATAAAAACGATGAGGTTGTTTTCAGGGCACAGGCAATCTCGGAGAACAACCGGAATTTTAACCGCTCCAAAACCGAGCTTTCATCCGGTATGAAACTGCTTGGTGTAACCGATTTGATGATGAACTTTTTCCGGCAGCAACGATAAATCATATCAAAATCATGTTGAGAACCCTTTCCGGTTTTGCAATTCTGATTCTTTTGGCTTCAGGCTGCTCAATTTTTCGTCCGGCGGTTCCTGTAGAAAAACCGGTTTTGTTCTATCCGGATCCTGATTCATCTATGGTTCAAATGCTTGATTCTTACCGTCCGGCTTTAGACCGGTATATGGGCCAAAGGGTTGCAACCGTTCGCGATACAATCCGGTTTGACCAGCCCGAAGGGGCCCTTGGTAATCTTGTGGCAGACGCTCTCCGTTTTCGTGCCGCACATGAAACCCACAGTTTTGTACATGTGGGAATTATCGGGGAGAGTTCGTTTAATCTATTCTTCGAACCGGGCGATTTAACTCTTGGCCATATTTACGAATTTATGCCATTTGAGAATCATCTTGTGGTACTCACGCTTAACGGTATCAAATTGCAGGAACTGATGGACCAGGTTGCAGGGCTTGGCGGTGCACCTGTAAGTGGAGTAAGGTTTAATATTAACGAAGAAAATACAGCACGAGGAATTCTTGTAAATTCAGAAGTGATAGATCCCGGCCGAAATTATCTGGTTGCAACAACAAGCTGGGCCGCGAATGGCGGCGATGTATTTCCTGCTCTATGGGATGCAACTGGCCGGACAGACCTGGATGTTTCTGTCAGACAGATTTTTTTAGATTATTTCAGCAGGCAGGCTGAACTGGTTGATTTTCGTGACGGAAGGATTCGCTAATGTATGTACCGCAAAGATCGCTAAGTACGCAAAGAATTAATTTTATGATAGCTAAGTCGCGTTTTAGCTACAATAATGTATTGTAATAACACTAATGATAACCCGTAAAAATTTCCTGAAACATGCATCTGTGCTGGCTGCCGGGTCATTATTGCCCCTGAATATAAGCGGCGATTTATTTAACCGGTTTAACGGGCAGAAGATTACAATCCTGTACACAAATGATACCCATGCGCGTCTGGATCCTTTTCCTGAGAATGCCCGCAGGTTTGCCGGGCTGGGCGGAATTGCCCGCAGGGCATCGCTGGTAAAAAAAGTTCGGGCGCAAGAAAAAAATGTACTCCTGCTTGATGGTGGCGATGTATTCCAGGGCACCCCGTGGTTTGATGTATACGGCGGTAAGGTGGACCTGGAATTGATGACCGAGATGCAGTACGATGCCATGGTAGTGGGCAACCACGAGTTCGACCGGGGGCTTGAGGGTTTTGCAGAAGCAGCGCAAAAAGCAGGATTTCCAATCCTTGCCTCAAATTACCTCACCCGAAATACCCCGATGCATCCCCATGTACAGCGTCAGATCATAAAAGAATTTGACGGTTTCCGGATCGGTATCTTCGGTCTTGGAATACAGTTCAATGGAGTAGTAGATCCAAAACTGTATGGCGAGGTAATTTCCCAAGACCCTGTTTCAGTAGCCCGGCGCGGCGTGGAGAGTCTCCGGAATTTTCATTATTGTGATTATGTAATCTGCCTGAGCCACCTTGGATTTCAGTATCAAAACGGCCGGATAGATGATATTACCCTTGCCACATCTGTTGAAGGAATCGATCTTATCATCGGCGGACACACGCATACCTTTCTTGACGAACCTGTTATAATTGAAAATCCATCAGGTAAAAAAACCACCATTACACATATGGGCCACAGCGGGGTACGGGTTGGCCGAATAGATATTGATATATCCGGGATTGGCCAATACACGGCAATCCAAAGCCGTTACTACATCATCGACGGCCAATCATAAGCGTAATATTGGCAGTATATTAAATATTAGGGATAATCTTATCCAAATTTCAGTTGTTATCCTTTCGTTTCCAATTTTTCTATGATTCAGTTCGAATATAGCTGTTATATTACCCATTCATGAGTAGTCATACATGCATACATTGATTATTCCCCTGCTATGGTTTTCATTAAAAGACTGATTTGGCTGTTAGTTGCATTTCTTTTTTTCTTGGTGTTTCAGGTTGACTTATTTGGCCAGGATACAACTGTCAGAACTATTCATGGTACAGTAACCGATTCTGCTGATAATCAAACCATACAAAATGTACACGTCTATCTTTCGAATACCACAGATGGAACCGTTACAGATGCTGGTGGTCATTATATCCTGAAAACAGAGTTAACGGGCCATTTTACATTGGTGTTCAGCCATGTGGGATACGATACAAAATCAGTTGAAATCCGGCTGGGAGAAGAAACAGAAATAGAGGCTACAACGGAGTTGCATACTGTTGTTTATGACCTGAATGGTGTCGCGATCATTGCTGAGGCTGACGATGAATGGGAGCGGAACCTGGATTTGTTTACCAAAGAATTCATAGGTACCAGTTTCATTGCACAGGATGCTGAAATCCTGAATCCCTGGATCATTGAATTTGGAATAAACGGAAATGGTCAACTTGAAGCCAATGCATCGGAACCGCTATTAATTGAACATCATGCACTGGGATATCACATCCATGTTGATCTTATCTCCTTCCGGTGGGATCCTGATGAAGGAACCGGCCACTATACATTTTTCCACAGGTTCACTGAAATGGAATCCGACAGCTGGCGTCAGCGAAGAAGTTGGAGATACCAGCGAAGGCTTGCATTCAGAGGGTCTTTCGAACATTTTCTGCATAGCCTTTACCATGATCAGTTATCGCAAGACAAATTTATGACTGCTGTACAGGATAGTTTTAAAACAACTGAAATTGAACTGCTGAACCAATATGAGTTAGATGAATATCTTGCTGACCGGGAAATTAAGTACTCAAGCCATCCGGGGCTTAAAGGTTTTCGGATTAGGGAAAATGTTGATATAATTTTTTTGAGAAGCTATGCCAGAAGCGTTATCAGAGAGCGGTCAAGGCTGGTTCCGCAGAATCCTTCAAACATTTTTCTGGTTACGGAACATGGCAGGTTATTTCATCCTCTATCTTTGCGAATAGATGGCGTTTGGTCGCAACACAGAATAGGTGATTTGCTGCCGGTTGGATTTACATTATGAAACTGGTTAAAATTTTTTTTTATCATATAACAAAACTCTACAATGTGTTTCGTTAACCTATCTGATTTGGGATGGTTGGGTAATAGATTTTCGGAAGGAAAAAACTTCTGCCCCGGTTAGCTTAACCTGAAACTTAGCGACAGGTAAGGCAAAAACGGCAGCTCATCCACCTGCTGCATGGTGTTTACGTCGAAGTAGAAGATGTTCTGAACGTTGTATGCATTCACGGCGCCGATTTCTGCTTCAAGAGTGAAACCGGGCGCCAGCCGGAAGGGCCTGCTGAGCGACACATCCAGCCGGCGGAAACTGGGAAAACGCCCGTCAAACGGTTCTGAATAGAGGCTGACCATACGCCCCCGGTCGGTGAGCGGATGTTGTGTGGAAACATCCAGTAACATATCAATTGCAAAGAGTTTGGTGTAAGGGTTGCCGCTGCTATATTGCCAGATGGCATTAGCTGTTAACCCGGCAAACTTCATACTGGTGATCAGGTTGAGCTGATGGCGGCGGTCGTGCGGCGGGTTGTAGCGGAACACATCCCGGTCGATCCAGGCAACAAGGTCATTTGCATCGGCCCGGTACTCTGTTTTCGATAATCCGTAGCCGAAAAGTAGATAAAACCGACCCCGATTGAATTCCGCCTGCACGTCTGCTCCCCAGGTGGTTCCATCTGCCAGGGCCGTTACAATGGTATTTCCCGGCTCGCGGGTCCACCTGGCAACGGGAATATTTCGGTGGCGTTTGGCATAGCCTTCTACGCTGATGTCTACCAAATTACCGATCTGCCGACGGTATCCCATGATGCTGTGCAGCGATTCCGGCAGCGGATCTTCCCTGTCCACAGGTTTGTACACATAAAAAACGGTACCGGCATCACGTTCGTCAGAGATCGCCTCCATCACCTGCAGGTAGCGGCCCGTCGCCAGGCTCCATTCCTGCCGGTCATCGCCACCGGGCTGCCATGAAATGCGCAGGCGTGGTTCAAATGTGGGAGAGATGGTGCTCAGCGTTACCTGTGTCACAAATCCCGGTTTCAGGGTTAATCCGTGCGCAGGTTGCCAGTTGAGGGCGGTGTAGCCGCTGAAGGTGGAGGTGAGCTGGTCGATTTTGGAATCCCAGTGGGTAAAGCGGACTCCGGCCCCGCTCCGTTCGGCAAACAGTTCGTCTAACTGAGCGTTATACTGAACAAAATCAATCTTGACACCATAATCGAGTGGCACTCTCATGATTTCCCATTTATTGTCCATGCGAAGAAAACCCATCTTTATTCCGGAACTGCGTTCCGTGTTGTCAAACCCGCTTTCAGTGCTGTGGTAAGAGCTGAAGCCAAGCGAAAAATCCACGGCGTGGTCAACTTCCTCACCAAAACCGAGGCAGCGCATGCCAAGTGCGGTGTTACCCCAGGTCAGCTCCACGTTACGGTCGGGGTTGATGCGTCCGCGAAACCGTCGGTATTGGTTACGCCCGCGCGGAGGGTGTCGGCCCCCGGTTCGCTGATGAACACCGTGGCGCCAATCACCGGGGTGCCGTCTTCTTCGATGATGATAAGCACACGGAGGGTGGCCTGGCCGGCCTGGGCAAATACATTTGTTTGAGATGCAAATAACAATAAAACGACAATGGTTTTTATGAATACCCAATATTTGAGTTGCATCATCTTCATATATGCCGGGCTTAAATAATCAATCGAGTTGAATGGTAAATGTGGTTGACATGCTGTGTTGACATTTGATGGGGTGAAGAATCTGGTTAGCAGGTTTCGCGGAGTAATAATGAGAACCATCTCATCATCCTCAATCCGGTGTTTAGGCTTTGGGCCTGCAGCAAAACCCGACCACTGGATTCCATCTGCATCAATAATTCCAACTTCCATCAGGATACGTTCGGGGTACTCTACATTTTTGAAAATAAATTCAATGTTCTGAGTACAGCCCACATGTTGCTGCGGTACCACGGATACTTCGGTAATTCCCGGAATTGTTGCCACACTGGAAACGGAAACAATGCCATCTCTTTTTACGGTGAGGCGGTAGCTGTTTTTCGGAACGAGCTCTTTTTCCACAAGAAAGTTGTAAGCAATAAATCCGGAGAAATCCACTTTTATGTTTTGGAGTATTTGAACCGAGCCGGTCCCGAGATCTTCAAAGGTTACAGTTCCATCAAATTCTTCAGGCTGTTCATTTAAAGGAATATGCGTGTTTTTTACGCGGACATAATGTTGATCATGATCTGCATCCAGTGAACCATAAATCGAATAAAATCAGTCATTTTCTTCGAATGGATCAAGATTTCTTTCGATACACCCGGATACAATGAATAATAGTGTCGGCAAGATAAGAACCTTGTAATGAATCATGATGAATTATTAGAAATTGAACTAATAATAAAGAAAATGGGGAGGAATCACAGGTAAAACATGACTAACCCGGAATTCTCACAGAAAATATGTGAAGTGTGTTATAACTTTATGATATATAATACCTTAAGATATAATTTTTGAGCCTATGAAAAAATGTGATGGTTATTTCCGCATATACAGGGTAATTAGCCACATAAAAACCGATCAGAATTGATGTATTTTCAGAAATAACGGGCTGGGAAAGATCAGTAAACCAGTCATGTAACTGAACTGAAGAGAGTTACCGCTTGGTAGTGATTAAAATTACACCATTCGCACCTCTAACCCCGTAAATGGATGCATCACTTCCCATCAGTACTCTTACATTATCGATATCGCGGACATTAATCATATTGTTAACCTGTGAATAACTGTTGCCCATCACGTTGCCGTCAACAACATAGAGCGGATCGGTATTGGTCATGAAGGAAGCTGAGCCCCGCACCTTTATCGATGGGTTGTGGCTTGGCCCTGTTACCTGAACACCGGGAACTCTCTGAAGGAAATCTGCCAGGGTACGGTATGTATCCCTTGAATCGGAAGATACAGTGGGTGAGCCCTCGGCTGATGATACGCTTTGTTCACGATCTGATGTTTGTCCGGAAGTTGAACATGCGGTACATATTAAAAAAAGAGAGATAACTAAGGGAATGAATAAGCTTTTCATGAAACCTCCATGGAACATGATTGAAAACTCAGTAAAAACAAATCAGGGAAATTCTAAGACTTTACCTGAAATCAGATCATTCAAACTGAAAAATATTGTTCAAATGATGAGAGGAGTAAATTGTAGTGTAAATTCGTTTATCGCTTTGTGGTGATAACTATCACACCATTAGCCCCTCTTACGCCATAAATGGCCGCATCACTTCCTTTTAAAACACGCACATTGGCAATATCCCTCACATTCAGCATATTATTTACTGCATTATAATTGGTGCCCACGGAAGTGCCATCAATTACATAAAGTGGCTGTATTTCAGAATTAAATGATGAAACTCCCCTGATAAGTACCATTTGATTGTTCTGAGGTCCGGAAACATAAACACCCGGAACGCGTTGCAGGTAATCTGCAAGTGAACGGTAGTAATCACGGTCATCCGTTACAGTATTTACAGCATGTCCCGTATGCAGTTCAATTTCATGAGGCCGGGTGGTCTGTTCTGAAGTAGTACAGGCTGCCATCAAAAAGAGGAAGGAAAATAGGAACAGCAGAGTTTGGTTTTTCATAGCAACTCCGTTAAACATTGTTTGTATTTATAATAATATAGTAAAAAACGGTTGTTGAAAACGTTTTGGTACAGATTTTAAGAATTTAGATTTTTTTATCAGATTTTTTCAACTTGTTTACAAATTACATGAAATGTAAACCGTTAAAAGGTATTTATGCCCCGAGTGGATAACTGTGGAAAAACAGTGAAACCGGGAAAGAAATGTACTTCCCCGGGTCCTGTTTATCTGTTCCAGGCATCATCATCCCCGTTAACTTATATAAACAGGAGAGCCATTATTTAATGATATACAGAAGTTGTTACATCCACAGGATGTGCCCAGCCATGTGAGTCTTCCACTTTACCGTATTGAATACCGGTAATAGCATCATACATTCTTTTGGCAAACGGTCCGATTTTTTCCATGTCGAGGTCGATGGTATTTCCCTGGTGATGGACGAGGCCAACCGGAGAAATAACGGCAGCAGTACCGGCACCAAAAATTTCTTTCAGGGTACCGCTGCGGTATGCATCGAATAATTCATCAATAGATATTTTCCGTTCTTCAACGGTTACTTCCCATTCTTTTGCAAGTGTAATTACCGACCTGCGTGTAATTCCGGGTAATACCGTTCCCTCTAATCCGGGGGTGATGAGTGTATCCCCAATCAGGAAAAAAATATTCATGGTCCCTACTTCTTCAATGTATTTATGCTCATTTGCATCGAGCCAAAGAACCTGTGTGTATCCGTTTTGCTGGGCTCTGAGTGCGGGCAAAAAACTTCCGCCGTAATTTCCGGCCGCCTTGGCTTCACCTGTACCACCTTTAACAGCCCGAACATATTGATCTGATGTGGTAAGCTTTACTGGATTAAATCCTTCGTTGTAATAGGCTCCTACCGGGCTGGTGATTATAAAAAAACGATACTCCTGCGAAACTTTTGCTGCGAGATACTCTTCAGTTGCAAACATAACAGGGCGAATGTAAAGAGCCTGACCATGTTTTTTGGGAACCCATTCGTGATCAAGTTTCAACAGTTCCTCAAGGGCATTGATAAAAACGGATTCATCGATTTCCGGCATGCAAAGCCTTCGGGCCGAATTATTAAGCCTCGCATGATGATCCTGTGGCCTGAACAGTTGAATGGTATCATGATTAACATGATAAGCTTTCATACCTTCGAATATCGCCTGGCCGTAGTGCAGCGCCATCATGGATGGTTCGAATGTGATAGGCCCGTAAGGTTTGATCACGGCAGAATGCCATTTCCCGTCAGAATAAGCCATTTCGAACATATGATCGGAAAAAATGCGCCCGAAATCGAGGTTATCAAAATCCAGTTCGGAAATTCTGCTTTGTTCTGCTTTAGTTATGCTTATTTTCATGGGTATTGAGGCTTTGATGGGATGTATCTTGTTAAGGAAACCCGGTGTTCAGACACACATTTTCCTGATAATTTAAACATCAGAAAAACCCGATATGGTCCTGGTTGACAAGAAAGAATCCAAATATTTTTTAAAATCTTTTGTAAGATAAGGTGAATTTATCAAACTGAAGAAAAATTAATCGCATTATTTGTCAAATATCAACATATGAAGAAAAATTCAGCCATAATTCTGACCTGCCTTTTTTTGATTTCAGATGTATTAATTGCTCAAACCAGAAATGAAATTACACCTCACATACTCTCTATGCGCGAACGTGCTGAGGTTATGGACCGCTGGACTGAGTACCGCCTTGATAACCTGGTACCCGAACTGATGCGCCGTGAAGGAATCGATATGTGGGTCTTAGTGGCCCGCGAATATAATGAAGACCCCGTATTGCTCACCATGCTGCCGGCAACCTGGCAATCGTCGCGCAGAACAACCATTCTTGTTTTTTTTGATGATGGAGAACAGGTTGATAGGCTGGCGGTGGCCCGCTACAATATCGGTTTTTTTGAGACTCAGTGGTTTCCCGATCAGGAGCCTGACCAATGGAAACGGTTCGGGCAGATTGTGGAGGATAGGAACCCTGAAAAAATCGGGGTGAATATATCGGAGCATTTTGCCCTGGCTGACGGTATCAGTTATACCGATTTCATGCATCTGAAAAACAGTCTAACACCCGGGTTGCAGGAACGGATCATATCAGCGGAGAATCTTTCAGTCGGGTGGCTGGAGACTCGTACAGAAGAAGAAATTACGGTTTACCGGCAAATTAACAGGATTGCGCACAACATTATAGCTGAGGGGTTATCTGAGGCGGTTATTACACCGGGAGTGACCACCACTCAGGATGTTCAATGGTGGTTCAGGGAGCGTATGCGTGATCTGAATTTGACAACATGGTTTCACCCGTCAGTATCGGTGCATCGCAGTGAATTGCCCGAACATACCGGCGATTTTTCAGATTACGCTGATAGTGATGTGATTTTGCCGGGTGACATCATCCATATGGACCTCGGTATTGAATACCTTGGCCTTACAACAGATACCCAGCGAAATGCGTATGTTTTGCGGCCTGGCGAGACCGATGCTCCGCAAGGGCTTAAAGATGCTCTTGCCATCGGGAACCGATTGCAGGATATACTGACAAATGAATTTATTACAGGGCGAACAGGGAATGAAATTTTGGCCGCAGCCCTTCAAAAAGCTGAAGAGGAAGGTATAAAGGCAACCATTTACACCCATCCGCTCGGCTATCACGGCCACGGTGCAGGCCCCACCATCGGCCTTTGGGATCAGCAGGGCGGTGTTCCGGGAAATGGTGATTATCCGCTCTATCCTAATACAGCCCATTCTATCGAGTTGAACGCTGAAGTATATGTTCCTGAATGGAACCGAAATATTCTCATTATGCTTGAAGAAGATGCTATTTTTGACGGTGAAAATGTGTGGTATATCGACGGAAGGATGGAAGAGTTTTATTTAATACCCCGGCAGAGATAAAATACGCGGCAGCGCAACCGCATATAGGAATTTTTTGTAAGGACTTGCGGATTTTTGGTTCATACAATGTAGAAACTGATTTATAAACAAAACCAATTCCATGATTCAGCAAGCCAGAACAATCTTGAAGCAGACTTTTGGATACGATGAATTTCGTCCGTTGCAGCAGGATTCAATCAACAATGTTCTCCAAAAGAGAGATAGTATGGTGATTATGCCCACTGGCGGTGGCAAATCACTGATTTACCAGATACCATCTATTATTTTTAATGGCCTAACAATAGTGGTTTCACCGCTTATTTCCCTGATGAAAGACCAGGTGGAGCAGCTTGAGGAGTATGGTGTGCCGGCACTGTATCTCAACAGTACTCTTACAACAGAACAGTACAGAATCAATGTAAACCGGATACGGGCCGGGCAGGCAAAACTCCTCTATCTTGCCCCCGAAACATTGATGCTGGAAAAAACAAGAAGGCTCCTTTCGACGCTAAAGGTTGATTGTTTTACAATCGATGAAGCACATTGCATCTCCGAATGGGGGCATGATTTCAGGCCTGAGTACCGGCAGCTTGCCGAAGTGCGAAAAGAATTCACAGATGCGGTTTGCCTTGCCCTTACGGCAACAGCAACACCCCGGGTTCAGGACGATATTCAGAAGATTCTCGGAATGAAAGACTCAGCCCGGTTTGTTGCCAGTTTCGACCGGAAAAATCTGGTTTTGAAAGTGGCCGATAAGGAGAATCCGCTGGACCAGATTCTCGATTTTCTTTACACGCGGAACAACCAGTCGGGGATCATCTACTGCTTTTCAAGGAGGCAGGTAGACGAACTGGCATATGATCTCAAAAACAACGGGCACTCCGCGCTGCCATATCATGCAGGCCTGACTGATCAGGACCGGATGAATAACCAGGATGCCTTTATTCGGGATGATGTGCGGATCATTGTGGCAACCATTGCATTCGGGATGGGTATTAATAAACCGGATGTGCGTTATGTTATCCACCATGATATGCCTCAGAATATCGAATCATATTACCAGCAGATCGGCCGGGCCGGCCGGGATGGACTCAAGGCAGACTGTCTTTTGCTCTACAGCTATTCCGACAGACAAAAAATTCAATACTTCATAAATCAGAAAGAAGGAACTGAAAAAGAAGTAGCCGAAAGACACCTTGATGCACTCATTAACTATCTTGTATTTGACGGTTGCCGGCGAATACCGCTTATCAGGTATTTTGGCGAATCATACAAAAAGAGCCAATGCGGAATGTGTGACAACTGCCTTAGGGTAAAAGGGAATGAGGAAGATTATACCTTACAGGCGCAAAAATTTTTGAGCTGTGTTATTCGAGCCGACCAATTGTATGGTGCCTATCATATAGCAGATGTTCTGAGGGGATCTTCAGCGAAGAAAGTTTTGGAAAAAGGTCACAATAAACTCTCTACCTATGGCATTGGCAAGGAATGGTCGAAAAACCAGTGGGTACAGTTTTCAAGGCTTCTGATTCGCAAAGGGCTGGTAGAAAAAGACCCTGAGCATGGCAGCCTGATCCTTACGGAAAATGCAAAACCGGTGCTGAAGGGAGATGCAAGTGTTACCGGGATTTTGGACAGAACTCAAACGGCTTCTGATGGGGCTGTAAAGGCAAAAACTTCCGGGTTTGTTGAGAAGAGATATAACGAACACCTTTTTGAAGAACTCAGGAAAAAACGAAAAGAACTGGCCGATGAGCAGGATATCCCTCCGTATGCAATTTTTCCGGATACAACCCTGATTGAGATGTCTTACTATTTTCCCCAGGACGAAACCAGCCTGATTGGAATTTACGGTGTGGGGGATATGAAACTTAAAAAATACGGGAATCTCTTTCTGAATATTATACGAAAGTTCACACGTGAAAATAATATAACTTCACGATCGAGAGTTATCCGGAAAAGAGCTGTAAAAACGGCATCAAAACAGAGGCATGAACTGGTTGGTAAAGAATTTCAGGATGGAAAGACCATTGATCATCTTGCCGAGCAGTTTGGCGTTAAAACAGCAACGATTCTCAGCCACCTGAAGAAATACCTAGAAGATGGTAATTCCATTGATCCGGCAGGAATCATCAACACATCAGGTCTGTCGGAACGGAAGCGCGATGAGGTTTTTTCCTCTATGAAAAAACTGGGGCCGGGGTTGCTGAAACCGATTTATGAAGATCTGGATAAAGAAGTGGACTATAACGAATTGAGAATATTACAGCTTGCGTATTTAGCAGGTTCAAAAAAATAAGTAAATAGTGTTTTGATTTCTGAATTTATCCAATCCCTCGAACCATCTCCCAAAGGACTTTTCAACCCCTGGTTTCACCAGGATAAAAAACATGACCTTAGCCCGGATTCACCAGGTAACAGAAGGCGTCAACTTGAAGCGTATCTTACCGAACGGTTAAAACGGGCGAGGTTTCTTTTGATAGCGGAAGCGCTGGGATACCAGGGAGGGCATTTTACAGGTATAGCCATGACGTCAGAACGTATCCTGCTTGGCTGCCAGGAAGAAAAATATGGTATAAAGCCCGAACACGTATTCAAATCAATTCAGCCGGTTCGAACCAGCCGCCCCGACCTGATCAAAAACGGTATGAGCGAACCTACAGCGACTATTGTATGGGGAGCACTCATTGAGCTGAATATTGATCCGTATGATGTGGTACTCTGGAATGCCGTGCCGTGGCACCCATTCAAAGAAGTGAAAGGGATGTTAAGCAACCGGACACCGTCAAGCAGTGAGTTGGAAGCAGGCCTCAGGCATCTAAAAACATTTATTGGAATGTTTCATGGCGCGAAAGTGGTGGCAGTAGGGCGCAAATGTGAGCAGAGTTTATCAGAACTCTGCATTGAACATACGGGTGTACGCCATCCGGCAAATGGGGGAGCCACTAAATTCAGGGAGCAGTTACATCATTTGACAGATAAATTTCGATAGAATTTATTTTTTTTGAAACATGAATAAGATCAAAAGGGTTATGTAACTTAAAGATCAACAAAATCAAACGTAATGAAGAAATATATTTCCATCTTACTGGTTGCTATAATAGCAGCCGGATGTGCTGCTTTAAGGGATTTCGCAGATACGAGGCGGCCAACCCTTGAATATAACAGCATGAGTGTACAAAGCATCGATTTTAACCGGGCGATATTACAGTTTCATTTCGATGTGAATAATCCAAACCCTGTAGGCCTGACGGCCGACAGATATTCATACGAGTTTTTTATTAACGACAACTCTTTCTTATCCGGTTCTCAAGATCAAAACTTGAGAATCAGCAGGGAAAGTGTAAGTACTCTCAGTGTACCAGTAACACTAAGTTTCTCCGAAATGGTAAATACATTCAGTTCACTTGTTGGGAGCGATTCATTTGCATATCGCATCAATACAGAAGTTCAATTTGATATCCCTGGCCTTGGTGTGCAAAGCTTGCCCGTTAATGCTTCCGGAGAATTACCGATTCCAAGAATGCCCCGAATTGAATTTGGGGGATTTGATGTAAAAAATCTCTCACTTGCCGGTGCCGAAATGGAGGTGGCATTCAGGGTATCCAATCCGAACAGGTTTGGCATATCCATGTCGAATGCCGCTTATATACTACAGGTAAATGGAAGAGAATGGCTCGATACACGCCTGGGTGATGCGGTACGGATAGGTGCTTCAGAAAGCGATACCATTCGCATTCCAATCCGTTTAAACGCCTCACAAATGGGTTCCGTATTGTTGGAGATGATGGCCGGGAGAACGGAATTTGACTATGATTTGTCAGGATCAGCAAACATTGCTGCAGATTTAGAAGGTTTTACCGGGGGGCAGACGATGCCGTTTAATTTGAGTGGAAGGTATTCAACAAATTAATGGAGGAGTAGTTATTTTTCTGATTTTGAAAAAGGAAGGCTGCTTTGAATAAATATTAAAATTTATTAATAATTTATACTTACCTTCCATAAGAAAAAAAAGTCTTAAACGATGAGCGGGTTACAACAAAAGCTTTCTTTCGTGCTTGTATTGATCTGTTTCACATCTGTTATATCATTAAATACAAGCCTGATTGCCAATACTGTTATTTCTGAAATAGAAATTACACAATCGGAATACACGGTAAAAAAAGTACTAAATACCGAAAACGGGCTACCTGCAAATGGTGTGAGTATGATCTTACAAGATTCAAGAGGATACATCTGGGCTGCCACATTTAACGGTTTGGTTCGCTATGAGGGCAAACGGATAACTGTATTCAATACCAGTAATGTGCCAGGATTAGAAACCAACCGCTTTGTATCAGTTATGGAAGATCAGCATGGCCGTATCTGGGCAGGCCTCGAGTATAGTAGTTTTATTATGATTGACGGCAACCAAACAATGGTCTACCGGATAGATGAAGAGATCGCTGAAACGAACACATATATAACAAGCCTGTATGTGAATAGTGGTGGGGATATATGGATCGGCACCAATTCGGGTATATACACCTATTCAGATAACTCATATTCAAAACTTTATAACCTGCCTGGTGAGGTTGTACAAAATATCACCGAAATTTACGGTCATATGCATATTGTGTTTGAAAGTTCACTCTATGTTAAATATGACCAAAGCCTTGAGTTTGAAAAAATTCTTGAAATATCTGAAAATGTTATTCACTTCAAATCCGGTCTAACCATAACTGAATTCAGCCAAATTGACAGGTTATGGAATATATATCCTCATAATAACAGCTATTTATTGGTACATGAAAACGGTATAGTAACAATAAATGATGATGGTTATGAGATCCATTTACACAAGAATGATATCAATCAATCTATTCTGCATGGCCTTGTAGAAAAAGACGGATACGTATATGTGTATGGTGCTGACGGACTGTATGAATTTGAAGATTTTTTCGGAGAGAACCGCGTTGCACAAAAATTAACGGATATCAGGGTGACCGATATGATGTTTGATAATGAAGGTTCTGCCTGGCTATCAACATCAGCCCGGGGTATCATTCAGTTCGTAAAAACTCCTGTGAATCAGGGTGGCCGTTTCAGTTCTGTTGCAGAAGTGCCGGTTACTGCAATTATTGAAGACAGCTATGAAAACCTCTGGATGGGTACAAATTGTGACGGGCTTTACAAGTTTTCCGGACAGGGTGTACAACGTTATGGTATAGATGAGGGCATTACAAATGTTTGTGTTTGGTCGGTTCTTGAGGCATCAGATGGAACCATTTGGGCCGGAAGCTGGGGTGGCGGAGTGTACTATTTGGAACCCGAAAGGGACGTTTTTGTACGCTTTATTCCGGAAATAATGGAAAGTACAGATGCAATATTATCGGTTTTTGAAGATAAAAATGGAAATTTATGGTTCGGGTCTTTTGATAAAGGATTATTCCGTTATGACGGGGAAACAACCCATTCCATAAAAAATGAAACCGTGGGCAATCTGAGTGCCGTAAGGATGATGTATGAGGATGATTCCGGAACGATTCTCTTTGCAACCGACAGGGGGATCGGGTATTATGACGGACAAAGAATCGTGAAACCAAAGGAGTTTAATCAACTCAAAAACAAAAACTTCAGGGTCATTAAAAAAGATACTGAAGGCAGATTTTGGTTTGGTAGTTACGGGGCGGGAATATACGTATATACACCCGGCGGCTCTAACAGAAGCATAACCACCGAGAACGGTTTGTTCGACAATACGATATCTCAGATTCAGTTTGATTCAGAAAATAACGTATGGCTGGCAGGAAATATGGGTGTTTTTTTTATTAATGCCGAACAGGTTAGCCAGTTTATGAACAACGAGACTGATTATTTGAAAGTTTCCCGAATTGGTGTTGCCGAAGGATTGCCAACCCGTGAAACTACTGGTGGTTTTATGCCATCAAGCCATTTTAACCCCGCTACAGGAGAGCTGTTTATTCCGCTGGTGAGAGGCGTCGCTATGATTCAAACAGAGAACATGCAGCTAAACACCCAGATACCTGCTCTGTTTCTTGAAGAGATTGAAATGAATGGGAACGTTTATTTTCCTGAGGAAATCGTTGAAATACCATATGATGCGCAGAGAATAATTTTTCGCTTTACTGTATTAAGCTTTATCAATCCCGACTATGTACAGGTTCAATACAAATTGGACGGCGTTGATACTCAGTGGCAGCTTGCAACTGATTCAAGGGAAATAATTTATACAACATTACCGGTAGGTGATTATCGTTTAATTTTGCGGGCTTCAAATAATGACGGTTATTGGACTGATGAGATTACTCTGCACACATTTACGATTAAACCTCCATACTGGCAAACAGCCTGGTTTATATTACTTGTAATCGGATTTATTGGTACCATCGTATTTGGCATGTACTGGTACAGGCTGAAAAACATCAGAAAGATGAATGTGTTATTGCAGAAAAAAGTAGATGAACGCACATCTGAATTAAGGATGTCAAACAGGGAGCTAAAAGAAATGATCGAAGAGAAAAACAAATTGCAAAGAGTACTGGCACACGATCTCAGAAATCCGTTCACTGCTATCCTGGGATACATTGACTTACTCAAAAATAATTACAAAAGAGAAAAAAATAAGGAAAATCTTGAGATCATGGAGATGCTGCTTGATTCCGGCAGAAATACTCTTAATCTGCTTGAAAATCTGCTGCATTGGTCCTCTTCAAAAAGTGGTGGACTGAAAATTGAACTAAAGCCTGTAAATATTCAAATACTTGTTGATGAGGCAATTGAATCAACCGAAGCACAGGCTACATTTAAAAACATCAAGGTGAAATCACATTTTCATGACCCTTTGTTTGTGGAAGCAGATCAAAATATGATTTTGACAGTTCTAAGGAACCTGATTTCTAATGCAATAAAATTTTCAGGCCGTAATGAAAGTGTTAATATTTATTATGAAGAGAATGAATCAGAGATAATTATCTCGGTTTCTGATAATGGAATTGGAATAAAAAAAGAAATTTTTTCTTCAGAAAAACTAATTACGAAAACAGGAACATCAGGAGAGAAGGGGATAGGTATTGGTTTGCAAATTTGCAAAGAATTCATAGATCTGCATGAAGGACGACTATGGGCTGATAGTAAACCTGATCAAGGCAGCATATTTAAATTTTCTCTAAGGAAATCGGCAGTTTTCGAGGAAGCTTTTAAATAAATAATCAGCGTTTTGTAGTACTACTGGAATTCTTGTCCCTAACCTGGATAAATCATCTCATTTTTTAACCCCGACTGAATTATCGGAACAGGCGTGTTAATGAAATACCAAAACACAAATTCCAAAATGTTGATATGAATTCGTACAACTAACAGGTTTGTTTCGGGTAACACAAAACACTTATATTTTGTAAAAAAATAAATCCTGTGGAATATTATCAGCAGAGTTATAGTTATACATTTGGTGTGTAATGCCTTATAGTAATGAAAATGTGCTAATAACGCAGTCTGTTTATTAGTAATATGGCGACAAAACACTGAAGGAATTACTTAAAAACGGGCATGCAATATTTTAAGTGATTCACTTACCCAGTTGTTAATCTAAACCGATACGTATGAAATTCTCAATATATTTACGGCATATCTTATTCCTGGTACTCTTTTTTATGATCCCTTTTGTAGCCTGTACAGAAAGCATGGAAGCTGAGGGTGATGTAAATCAGGATAATAATGGTGATACAGATCACACATTCAGTTCTGATTTTTATTTTCCCCTGCCATCTGATTTAGGCCGGTTGTATGAAACAGAAGAATTGAACTTTCATGTTCAGACCGTAGTTAGCGGTATATCCGTGCCTTGGGGTATGGCCTTTTTACCAAATGGAACAATGCTTGTTACCGAACGTGATGGGAACCTGTGGTTAATAAGTGAAGGGCAGAGAGTAAATGAGCCTGTGGGTGGTGTTCCACAAGTGTTTGCACAAGGCCAGGGTGGCTTGCTCGACATTGAGATACACCCCAATTATGAAGAAAACGGTTGGATTTATATCAGTTACTCCAAACCAGGTAGCGGTGGAGCACATACAGCGATTATGAGAGCCCGTTACGACGCAGATAACCATTCGTTAACCGACCAGGAAGAGATTTATGTTGGTCAGCCTATGACCAGTGCCCGTCACCATTTTGGCAGCCGTATTGCATTTGCCCCAGATGGTTACCTTTTCTTTTCTATTGGCGACAGGGGATCTATGAATACGGCTCAGGATATCACAAATTCTAACGGTAATTTATTTCGAATATATGATGACGGTACAATTCCAGAGGATAATCCTTTCGTAGGACGAGACGGCCTGGACGAAATCTATGCCTATGGGCTGCGAAACATCCAGGGAATGGCGGTTCATCCTGTAACAGGAATTATCTGGACCAACCTGCATGGCCCCAGGGGCGGCGATGAACTGAATGTACATGATAAACCCGGAGCCAACTACGGCTGGCCGGAGATTACGTATGGAATCAACTATAACGGTTCCATCATTACAGAGCATACAGAAAAAGAAGGCATGGAACAACCGGTGATGCACTGGACTCCCTCTATCGCCCCATCAGGTATGGACTTTGTAACGAGTGACAGATATCCCGGCTGGAAGGGCAATGTACTAAATGGGGCACTAGCCTTTCAGCTTATCTCCCGAATAGTTGTTGATGGCGATCATTTTGTGCATGAAGAAAGATTTCTTGAGGGAATCGGTAGAATCCGCGATGTGCGGCAGGGTCCCGATGGTTTTATTTATTTCAGCAATGAATCGAATGGCACCATTAACAGGATTATACCGGCAGATTAGTCGACAATTTTAAGTTGATTTTATGAATCTTTGGTTATAAAAAAATATGTACCTGCAAATGTTGATGTTGTTGTTACATCATACGGAGGTGTCGGAACAACATTTATAATGGATTTTATATCACAACAACGTCGGGTGAATGACAAAATTAATGAAGACAGACTGAAACACCTGCCATATCCTCCACTATCCATCGATAGCAATCAAAAGTTTATTTACATTTTCGGGGACCCAGTAATGGCTGCTATCTCTTTATTCAGAAGGAAACTGCATTATCCACAGTCAAAAAGAATAATTCATGGATTGAGAAATAATCAACAGCCAATTCCGCGATCAATGACAATTGAACAGTATGCATCGGAAGGGGTTGATCGGTTTTATTTCCAGGAACATTTCAGAAATTGGTATAACTCTATGCATACAAACCCTATAATTTTTCTCAGGTATGAAACTTTAAAAAATCATCTCGAAAAGATTTTTGATTATTTGGATCTGCCTCATGAACTTGTGAGCACTTTTCCTGAATTCAGGGTTCGTGAATCTTATAATCATAAACTTTCGGATAATACTCTAATACAGCTACAAACGATATATCATGAATTTAATCAGGAGCTTGATCAGGTTCCAGATATTAAAGTGTATTATCCAAATTCAAGGAATTTTCTAAAAACTATTACGAATTACAAGCTCTACTCAATGTCCCGTATTTATTGGGGTATGAATAAGGCCATAGGTCCATTGTACGAAAGGATGAAAATAAATAAGCTCTGATAATTGTGAGTTGAGAGAGTATCAATTACAGTATTAAATCTTTTCGACACAAGGTTTCGGTATTCAAGTTCAAATTTGATTAATGATGATAAACTCCTCATGGCTGGTGTAATTTTGGAATGTTTCAGTTATGTTTTTTTGAGAATCATGAGGTAGAATTGGTTGATATCGGTCTTAATCAGGAATACCCCTATTATCCTTTTGCGAATAAAATATTTGCCTGTGCCCACAGGGAACAGAACACATCTGCAGATATTCTAATATTCCTGGATGGCTCTGCTAATGGGAAATTGATTAATTCGAAATTGGAAGAGTTTGAGTTATTGATGCGAGGAAGTAATATTAAAATACTGAAACATGGTCTGTATAAGTTTTACAATAATTTCCTGAAACGGCAATAAATTGTGTCTTTAAATTTAAATTCTGACAAAAAATTCAAACTCCAGGCACCAAATTTCAAACATTATCTACCCACAATTTAGGCTTCGAAGTTCCGAAAAAGTGAGATAAAAAAATGAAACCAATATTTTGGAATTTGTGATTTGGAAATTTCGGTTTATGCGGGTTAAGTTAATCCAGCTCCTTAATTGCTGCTGCCAGTTCATTCAGTGATTTTTTTGCATCACCAAAAAACATCTGATTCTTTTCACTATAGAAAAGGTCGTTGTCGATGCCGGCATAACCGGGATTCATGCTTCGCTTAAAGACAATAGTGCGCCTGGCTTCATCCACGTTTAATATCGGCATTCCGTAAATCGGACTACCGGGAGATGTTTTGGCGGCAGGATTTACCACATCATTTGCACCAATGATGAGCACAACATCGGTTGTGGAAAATTCCGGGTTAATTTCATCCATGTCTTTAAGCTGATCGTACGGTACATCGGCTTCTGCGAGCAATACATTCATATGCCCAGGCATGCGGCCTGCTACCGGGTGTATTCCATATTTAACGGTAACACCTCGCTCCTCGAGCAGATTGGCCACCTCTTTTAATGCATGCTGCGCCTGGGCAACAGCAAGGCCATAACCGGGGGCAATAATCACTTTTTTAGCATAGGCACACTGAATCGCAACATCATCCGGGAATGTTTGCTGAATCGATTTATCAGAATCGCCGGCAATTACTGCTCCTGCTGAATCACCACCAAACGCACCAAATAATACATTAGGAAGTGTTCGGTTCATGGCCTTGCACATGATATTTGTAAGGATCAATCCGGCCGCTCCTACCAAAGCACCGCTGATTATCAGAAGGTTATTGCCAACCACAAAACCTGCCATAGAAGCGGCTATTCCGGAATAGGAGTTCAGTAGTGAAATTACAACCGGCATGTCGGCTCCGCCGATAGGTAGTACAGTAAGTACTCCAATAAGCAACGCCAGGCCAAATAAAAGCCAGAAAACCAGCTGATACTCAGGATCCACAGCAAACCATCCGACAAGGCCGAAAGCAATAAAAGTTAATACAAGGTTGATGATATTTTGACCCGGCAGGGCAATTCGACCGCCGCCAATATATCCGCTGAGCTTTCCAAATGCTACAAGACTGCCGGTGAATGTGATAGAACCAATTAGAATACTGAGTCCGATGGTAACAAGGCTTTGAATATCGAAAAAATGAGGGTCCATCCTGCTGAATTCACCCCACGCAACAAGGGCCGAAGCGCCGCCTCCTGATCCGTTAAACAGAGCGACCATTTCGGGCATGGCTGTCATTTGTACTTTTTTGGCAGCAAAAATTCCGATAACAGCGCCAATCAAAACACCTGCAATAATGAACTCAAAACTGATAATTTCACGGTCGAAAAGGGTTACAACTACTCCAAGAAGCATTCCGAATGAGGCGTATTGATTGCCCGAGCGTGCTGTTGCAGGAGAATTCAGCCGTTTTATACCGACAATAAAAAAACCGGTTGCAATCAGGTAAGCTATCTGAATCGCATTAGGTATATATAGCTGGAGGAAATCCGGAAGAAATTGACTCATTTTTCATCCTCCTTTTTCTTTTTGAACATTTCAAGCATACGGTCGGTAACCATAAATCCACCCACAACATTAATTGTGGCAAAAACAATTGCCGTAAACCCTATCCATTGCGAATAGACACTTTCAGAGCCGCCTGCTATGATGAGCGCGCCGATCAAAGTAATACCAGAAATAGCATTGGCTCCCGACATCAGCGGTGTGTGCAATGTTGGCGGAACTTTTGAAATAAGTTCAAAACCGATGAATGCGGCAAGTACAAAAATAAAAAGGTTAAAGATAAGATCTTCCATAATAATCAGATGTGCGTCATGAGTAGTGAGTATTGAGATTTTGCACGATGGCATGAAATTGCCAGGGGCATATTTGGCATACTTATGTTAAATGTAGATTCAGGTTAGTTAAAGTCATTATCATTAAATTTTTAAATTCAGTACGTGATATTGCTAAGATAAAATTACTACTGTGCACAATTTGCGTAATACGCTGGTTTAACTGTTTTCGAGTACAAAAGGCGAAATCACATCACCGTTATGCGTAATGGTGGCATTCACAATGATGTCATCTTCAAAATTGAAATCAGGTTTTCCATCCTGGATCAGCAGGTTCAATAGTGACAAAATATTTTTTGCATAGAGTTTACTGGCATGGTAAGCGAGCGAACTTGGCAGATTCAGCGGACCGGCAATATAAACCCCATTGTGGTTAACGGTTTCACCAGGCCTGGTGATTTCACAATTTCCCCCTTGTTCAGCTGCGATATCCACCACTACTGAGCCTGGGCTCATATCGTCAACCATAGCTTTGGTAATCAACAGGGGAGCTGGTCGGCCGGGAATAAGCGCAGTGGTTATGACGATATCTGATTTTTTAACGTGCTGATGAATCACTTCACGCTGCTTTTCCTTATTCTTTTCAGTCAGCTCTTTTGCATAGCCGCCACTGGTTTCGGTACTTTCTTCTTCAAGTGGCACTTCAACAAACTTGGCACCAAGGCTTTCCACCTGTTCTTTCACAACCGGGCGAACATCAAAGGCTTCAACAATAGCTCCAAGCCGTTTTGCCGTGGCAATGGCCTGTAAGCCGGCTACCCCGGCACCGAGAACCAGAACCCTCGCAGGTGGTATGGTTCCGGCTGCGGTCATCATCATGGGCAGATACTTATCAAGGATACCTGCTCCAATAAGCACAGCTTTATATCCGGCAATATTACTCATGGATGACAAGGCATCCATCGACTGGGCACGGCTTATTCTTGGGATGGTGTCCATCGCCATGGAGGTTATATTCTGTTTTTTCAGATATTCAATATATTCTTTGTTCTGCAAGGGCCAGATGAAGCATATAAGAATTGCTCCCTGTTTCAGATGATTAATCGTATCCTTTGCAGGGGCCTGTACAGCGAGTAACAGATCGCTGGTTTTTAAAACATTGGTACGACTGTTTTCAACGATAGCACCGGCAGCCAGATAATCGCCATCAGTATAACTCGATGCCAAACCGGCCCCGCTTTCTACAGTAACATTGAGGCCCATGGCTATAAGTTTTTGGGCTATTTCGGGTGTGAGGGCTACGCGCTTCTCATTAAGCTCGGTTTCTTTACAAACTCCAATTATCAATTTATTCCTCCATTGTCATGGTTTGCATAAACATAGCGAATTCTTAGAATTTTGCAACATTCTTCATGAAATGGAAGCGTTTTTAATTTTTTTTTAAAAAAGTTTTAAAAAAGCTATGGACTTGATAGAGAATATTGACCATAACAGGGCACGATTTTTCTTACATTTAGGATAGAAAAACTAAAAAACATTATTATGAAAGATATAGAAGGAAAAACGTTTGAAGTTGTAATCATTGGATCTGGCCCGGCCGGTTTAACTGCTGCTTTGTATGCTGCAAGGGCCGATTTAAAACCGATAGTTTTTGAAGGGCCTGAGCCCGGCGGACAATTAATGCAGACTACAGATGTAGAAAATTATCCGGGCTATCCGGGAGGTGTGCTTGGCCCGAAAATGATGCAGGATTTCAGGGAGCAGGCAGTGAAATTCGGTGCAGATTGCCGGTATGGGTTTGTTACCAACATTGATTTTAGTAAACGCCCGTATAAGGTTACTGTGGATGAAGAAACTACAGTTTACGCCAAAACAATCATTATATCTACAGGTGCTTCTGCCATGTGGTTGAATCTACCCAGCGAGCAGCGTTTACGTGGGAAAGGTGTGAGCGCATGCGCCACATGCGACGGAGCATTCTTCAGAAATCAGCACGTGGTGATTGTAGGTGGTGGAGATACGGCGATGGAAGAAGCTACATTTCTGACAAAATTTGCGAGTAAAGTAACTGTGATTCACCGGCGTGATGAATTACGCGCATCAAAAGCGATGCAGAACAGGGCGTTTGAAAATGAAAAAATCGAGTTTATGTGGGATTCTTCACTCGAAGAGGTGCTTGGTGATCAGGTGGTACAGGGTGTAAAGGTTAAAAATCTGAAAACAGGCGAAATCACAACTCTGCCTGATGTAACCGGGGTATTTATCGCTATAGGCCACAAACCGAATACGGACCTCTTTAAAGATGTATTGACAATGGACGATGTAGGTTACATTATTACAAAGGGGCAGTCAACGGAAACCGACCTTCCCGGTGTTTTCGCAAGTGGTGATGTAATGGATCCTGTTTACCGCCAGGCCGTTACAGCAGCCGGTACCGGTTGCCGCGCAGCTTTGGATGCCGAAAAGTTTCTTTCTGAACACCTGGATGAAGAAGCCATTGCTCAGGCTCACTGGAAGTAAACGGATCAATAATTGGATTATCGTCTGACGGATGTTTTTCCCGTCTGACGATTTTGAAAAATGTTCGTTAATAAACATGCGTAGAAAACGCCAACCAATTAGGAATATGAAAAAATTTTACCGTTAGCCGGCAGCTATTTCTTCTTATCCTTGCCAACAGTTTTATCGGTATCATTCTGTTTTGAATCATCTTCATCCACTTCATCTTCATCTTTAATTTCAATTACCTCTGCCTGCACTTCATACTCGTCTTTATCTTGATCAACTTCTTTTTCAACGATTACGGATACGTCATTAGCCACAAGTAACAGAGTGGTGATAGCTGTGATAACCGGTGCATAAAAAACGAAAAAGGTTAAGCCAGCCGCTCCGATGGTCAATTGACTCTGAAAAAGGGTTTTGCCATGTTTGTTTTTGATGATAACCCTCCGGGTATTGCCTTCCTTAATGAGTTTTTTTATTTGGCTGATGATCTCATCAACGGTTCCCTGGATCTCTTCGAGAATGGTATTTGATTGCTTTTCCATGATGATCGCACTTTTTTTAAAATTTTTTGTAAGTAAATCGCTTTTCATAGTTCATACTACGAGAAGCCATATAAAAAGATACAGGATAAACCATGCTTTCAAGAGTATTTTGTGCCTCCACAATCGGAGTGGATGCGAGGTTAATTGAAGTTGAAGTGAATTTGAGCGGTGGAGTACCAAAGTATTTCCTTGTTGGGCTGCCCGACCGGGCTGTGAGTGAATCCAAAGACCGGATTGATGCGGCACTGAAAAATGCCGGTGCATTTCTGCCGCGCGGCAAAATTATTGTTAATCTTGCTCCCGCCGACCTCCCAAAAGAGGGCAGTGCATTCGACCTGCCAATTGCTGTAAGTCTCCTTGCTGTTTCAGGACAAATTGAAACCGATAAACTTCAAAAATCTCTGATACTGGGCGAACTTGCACTGGATGGGAAGCTGCGCCCGGTAAAAGGAGTGTTGCCAATGGCTGTAGAAGCCAGAAACCGGGGTATGGAATATGTTTTGGTTCCGAAAAGCAATGGAGCAGAAGCCGCTGTTGTTGATGGAATCAAAGTAATAGCATTTGAAAACCTGCAAGAGGTAATGGAGTGGCTTTATGATGAAAGCCGCTTGGATCCTGTAGTTGTGGATCTTCAATCGCTCTTCCATCAAAACGGGGAGGCCGAAATGCTGGATTTTGAAGATGTTCGGGGCCAGGAAAATGTGAAGCGTGCACTTGAAGTTGCTGCAGCCGGCGGACATAATGTAATTATGGTAGGCCCCCCGGGTTCAGGGAAGACCATGATGGCCAGGCGGATTCCCACAATACTACCTCCACTCACTCTTGATGAAGCCCTTGAAACAACAAAAATCCACTCGGTAGCCGGCCTGATGGAGCCGGGAAATTCATTGGTAATAAACCGCCCGTTCAGAAGTCCCCATCATACTGTTTCTGATGTGGCATTGGTTGGAGGCGGTAGTATACCTATGCCGGGTGAAATTTCGATGGCTCACAATGGCGTGTTATTTCTGGATGAACTTCCGGAGTTTAAACGAAGTGCACTCGAGGTAATGAGGCAGCCTCTTGAAGACGGATCAGTGAGTATATCACGAGCGCGAATGAGCGTGAATTATCCGAGCCGGATTATGCTCGTAGCCTCAATGAACCCGTCACCCACAGGTGATTGGTACAACCCTGAAGATGAAAACGGGGCAACCAACACCCAGATGCAGCGTTATTTGAGTAAAATCAGCGGCCCGCTTCTCGACAGGATCGACCTGCATATAGATGTTGATAAAGTGAGTTTTGAGGAACTATCAGCCAAAACAAAAGGTGAAAGCTCTGCAAGCATCAGAAAACGTGTGGTTGAGGCAAGAGAGTTACAGAGCAGAAGGTTTCTGGGTATACGTGGCGTCTATAGCAATGCACAAATGAGCACGAAATTGGCGAGAAAAATCTGCAGGATAGATGAGGCGGGTGAGCAGATGCTGAAAAAAGCAATGAATTCACTTGGGCTTTCAGCCAGGGCATTCGACAGGATCTTGAAAGTTTCACGGACAATCGCCGATTTGGATCGATCGGAATCGATAAAGTCGAATCACATCGCTGAAGCCATCCAGTACAGAACGCTCGACAGGGAAGGCTGGCTGGGTTGAGGATAAATGTGGATTTCCTGAATTGACTGGAGTTTGGGGTATACTTCAGACATTCCAAATACTTCAATCACTTGATATTCAAGGTATACCTGCTTGTCGGGAACAATTCCGTTCCGGATGGGTATCAAAAATTAAAAACAAAATGTACCGGGAATATCAAACATACTGGAAGGGCAACTGGGTATTCACCCTGCCATTTATCCTGCTGATTCTCTATCTCTTCTTATAGAGGCAGAAGTATGTTTAGGCGTTTAGAGCGCCGTTAATACCAACTTGTTGTTCATCATTTAGATTCTTTCGATCAGCCAGTTTGGCGCTAATTTGATCAGCCACGCAATAAATCTCCAGCGGCGTGTGATATACGAGATCTTTTTTTTCTTTTCTATATCGATAAGCATCTGATGTACAGCTTTGTTTGTAGCTGCAACCCAAAACATCCCTTTTTTACCCTCAGTCATTTCGCTTTCAACGAAACCGGGTTTCACATCTGTAATGGTTATATCATATTTTGAATGATAGCATCGGTTTCTGTACCCTTGCATGTATGTTGAAATAAATGCCTTAGAAGCTGAATAAGGTGCATTGCGGGCAGCACCAAACAATCCTGCGATAGATGAAACCCCAACAATGTGACCGTGTCCTTGTTTACGAAAGTATTGAAATGCCTCTCCGAATATTCTGACAAACCCGCTTACATTCACATCTATTATTTCCTGTTCCATGGATGTTACAGAAGAAGCCGGGTAGTTGGCAATTCCCGAGTTTATTACAATAATATCCATACCTCCCATTTCTTCGATGAGTGAGTGCAGCTGCTCAATTGCTTTCTCTTGCTGAACTACATCCATTTCACGAAAATAAAAATCTTCACCCAGATCTTCCCGGAGCTGTTTCAGTCTATCAATGCGGCGCCCTGTGCCGCCTACAATATACCCCTTGCTATATGCCTGGCGGGCAAGGGCAGCACCGATGCCCGATGTGGCACCGATAATGATCATACGTTTTTTCACGAAAAGGAGATATTCAGGATTCTATGTAAGCAGGTGCAATGGATGGGTATCGGAATTTAAGCCATTCATATCCTCCAAATAGAAAAGCCGAATAAATAACATTTCCAGCAATAGTATAATGGAAAAAGGGTATAGCGGCAACATAGCAGGAGATAAGGCCTTCAAATGTAAATGGATACATTGGGCTTCCAACCCAAACACCGAAGTTGCTGACAATGTAAAAAATTACTGATGCACCCAGGGCCCCGCCAAGAACACGGCCAAAAGTTATTTTTTTCAAAAGAACATAGCCAAGAAGTACAATCATAACTATACTGCCATAAAGGTAAATAAAACCACCAGTTAGCCAGGTAAATCCATCAAAATATGCTGTGTACACAATATTATTTAGATATAAATCACTTAGCCAGAGGGCTGCCAGCGGAATAATCAAGGCCCATTTTTTATCTGAGAAATATGCTGCCCCAAATAGAGCAATTGCACCAATCGGCGTAAAGTTGTAAGCATGTGGCAGCAATCGTGACAGGACAGCGAATATGATGAAACCGGCTATAATGTAGATAGATTTTTTTGACATTGTGATTTTTGGCTTTTTATTCATTGCCCTAAATATAAGAGTTGAGAAACAAAAGTGTGAGGAAGAAATAAAGACAATTTTATCACAGTAATTCTGCAGAAATAAAAAAACGCCATAGCCTGTTTGCATCTTCACCGGCATAATCAACACCAATTCGTTTTGAGTGTTGGATTTTGTATGAATGGATAAATATCTCTCTGTCTTCGATCCACAATGGAGGTTCTGATAATGATACTGCATTTAGGCTGGTTGTAATACCGAGTGCTTGTGACAGTTTGCCTGGCCCGTTGGTCAGGTTCTCCCTGGTTCTGCTTTTCCTCCGCTCCAACATTACTTCTATTCCGTCAACAGGATGAATTGCCCTTATCAAAACAGCATCGGCCATTCCCTCTCTGTTGGTAACTACATTCAGTAAATGATGGATTCCGTAACATAGATATATATATGCCCGGCCCGGCCTGCCATACATCACCTCGGTCCGGGCAGTTCTGAGGCCATTGTTGGCGTGGCAGGCTTTGTCATTTCGGCCGCAGTAAGCCTCAGTTTCGGTGATAATGCCCGCGGTAAACCGGCTGCCAATGTTACTGCACAAAACCTTACCCAGTAGCATTTGACTTGCTTTAACGACATCCGGGCTGGCATAAAAAGATGCTGGCAGCAGTACACCCTGTTTTTTCATTGCTAGGAAATAGCAGTGTATGGATTCTTTTCAACCGCGGGAACATGCCTCAGGTAAACATCCTGGTAGGCACGGGCGAGTATGGACGTAAAGATAAAGAGCGCCGCCGCGTAAAATGCCCAAAATGTAATGATTAGCAGCGCTGCATATCCCTGGTAAAAAAACCTGTAAGCTGTAAATGCATATTCAAGATAAATACTGACTCCGTAACGGGCTGATTCAAAAAGGATGGTATATGACAAGGCTGCCACAAGCGCAACCCGTATATTAATCCTTCCCTCGCTGATAAACCGGTAAATCACAAAAAAGAGAAGGAATGTAAATACCAGTGGAACGAGACCGGTAAGCCACTCCGACAGCCAGCCGAGTTGAATTACAATTTCCGTGAATGGTACATGGTACTCTTCAAAACTGAAAAATGAGATCAATGAAATCGCCATCGTAAAAAAGATGAAAACCCCGCCAATAATACCGAATGCAAAAAAATTATAGACAAACTCCATTGCGGGGCTCTTCCTGTCTTTTATATCAAACACATTGAAGAGTACATGCTTGAGTGAATGAAGAAGGCCTTGTGCGAAAACCATCAAAATAATCAATCCTGTAATTCCGAATATTTGCCTTGCGCCAATGAGTGGTTCAATCATGGCTTCTATCGTTACAGCCCCTTCGATGATATCGCCAGCTTGTGATTCATAGGCGAATGAAGGCAGTAATTCTCTGCCATAACGAACAAGTTCCTCAAATGCGGCATCAATGGAGAGTATATAACCGAGAATGGAAATCAGAATGAGTGTGAAGGGAATAGCACAAATGAATAGATTAAACGTTATCGCAGAGGCATTAAAAAGTACATCCTTTCTGTACAGCAGAGTGCCTACCCGTTTCCAAAAAAGTACCATGTTGCTCTTTGAATAATCACCCATACATTTAGAAAAATAAGTTGATCAGACCTGAAAGCAAAATGTGCTTTTTTATTGGCCTGACGGGCAGAATCTGATTGAAGCTTTGTGTAAGTTATGGCTTATAACCTGATGGGTGGATCGGGCTTGAAAGTTGGTAATATAATGTTCTTTTTTGAAAAGGGCGGAATGTTTTCTTAGAATTGAACATGAGTAACAAGAAAAAGCAGACGCCGCTGATGCGGCAATATTTTGAGATAAAAGAGAAGCACCCTGGTACAATTTTACTTTTCAGGGTCGGGGATTTCTATGAAACGTTTGCTGATGATGCGGTACTGATCAGCAAGGAGCTTGGTATTACGCTAACCAAGAGAAATAATGGCGGTGATCAGACCCCGCTGGCCGGATTTCCATATCATGCGCTCGACACATACCTTCCCAAACTGGTGAAACGTGGTTACCGGGTGGCTATCTGTGAACAAACCGAAGACCCTGAGACTGCCAAAAAAGCCGGAAAAAAAATTGTAGACCGTGAAGTTACTGAAATCACCACTCCGGGGGTTACGCTGTCTGATAAACTTCTTGATCATAACCGGAACAATTACATTGTTTCGGTCTATTTTGCCGGTGGAACTGCAGGAGTGGCTTTTTCCGACATTTCGACCGGCGAATTTGCCCTCAGCCAGATTTCCAAATCAGACCTGGATTCTCTGCTGCAATCACTCCAGCCGTCAGAGCTTTTAATTCAGAAAAAACTGAAAAATAATTTACCCGAACTTCTCACGCGATATAACATTACCTATATCGACGATTGGGTATATGATGGCAATTACGGCTACAAACTCCTGACAGAACATTTCAAAACGCATTCATTAAAGGGTTTTGGAGTCGAAGAGCTTGAAATTTCACACACTGCTGCCGGTTCGCTGCTTCACTATATGCAGGAGACACAAAAATCAACACTTGGGCACCTAAGGCGTTTATACGCTTATGAAAATAGTGACTATATGTCGCTGGATGGATCCACCAAACGCAACCTGGAACTGGTTGCAACCATGCAGGAAAGTGGCACAGACGGTACGCTGGTTTCAATTCTCGATGATACGGTAACCGCAATGGGGGGGCGATTACTCAGGAAATGGATTATGCGACCGTTGAAAAAAGTGAAGCCGATTGATGAAAGGCTGGAAGCAGTTGGCTGGCTGCGCGATCATCACGAACGAAGAAACGAATTGCGCGATGAGAAGGAGCAGATTGGTGACCTGGAACGTCTCATCAGCCGCATTAGCGTTGGACGAACAAACGCGAGGGATATGAAGCAGCTGCAGCTTTCCCTTGCCCAGATTCCCCGTGTAAAAATACAACTGTCACAAACCGAAAATTTGTTGTTAAAAACAATTAACAGCAAGTTGAAGCTACTGGTTGAAGTTCAGGAACGGATCAACAGGGCCATCGTTGATGAACCGCCGGCAAGTATACGTGATGGGGGGATGATTGCCGATGGGTTCAACAGCGATCTCGATGAACTGCGGGAAATTGCCAGGAACGGCAAACAATATATTGCACGGATCAAAGACAAACTGGCTAAAGAATCGGGAATTCCTTCACTTAAAATCGGTTACAACAAAGTGTTCGGATACTATATCGAAATAACAAATACCCACAAAAACAAGGTGCCGGTTCATTTTATCCGGAAGCAAACTCTCGTTAATTCAGAGCGTTACATCACACCTGAATTGAAAGAAGTTGAGGAAAAAGTTCTTTCGGCAGAGGATAAGAGTAAGACACTGGAAGGAGAGCTATTTGAAGAATTGCGGTTGTATGTGGCTGAGTTTGCTGATGATGTTCAACAAATTGCCCAGGCGATTGCCGAACTTGACTGCCTTCAAAGTTTTGCCGAAGTGGCATTTCGAAACAGTTATGTAAGGCCGGTTATCAATACGGGCGATGTGATTGATGTGAAAAAAGGGCGGCATCCTGTTGTGGAAAAAACACTGCCTGCGGGCGAGCCGTTTATTCCCAACGATATTTATCTCGATAATTCCGAGTACCAGATCCTGATTATTACAGGGCCAAACATGGCCGGGAAAAGTATCATACTACGGCAGACCGGATTGCTTGTATTAATGGCTCAGCTCGGATGTTTTGTTCCTGCACAGGCGGCGACAATCGGTTTGGTTGACAAAATATTTACACGGGTTGGTGCATCCGATAATCTTGCTGCCGGGGAAAGCACGTTCCTGGTAGAGATGAATGAAGCTGCAAATATTCTGAATAATGCAACGCCAAAGTCATTGATATTACTTGATGAAGTAGGCCGGGGTACAAGTACGTTCGATGGCCTGAGCATTGCATGGTCTCTTTCCGAATATCTGCACAACAAACCGGAAGTGGCCGCAAAAACGCTTTTTGCAACACACTACCACGAATTGAATGAACTTGAGAGCCGGTACGAGCGTATAAAAAATTTCAATGTAGAAGTGAAAGAGCATCAAGGGAAAGTGATCTTTATGCGTAAACTGGTTCGCGGCGGTTCTGACCACAGTTATGGTATCCAGGTGGCAAACATGGCCGGTTTGCCGCAGGTGGTTATTAATCGGGCGAAGGAGATTCTTGCAAACCTTGAAAGCCACACTCTGGATGTAAGTCATGAAGGAAACGGAGCTGTGAAGCAATCTGCGCTCAAAAAAGAAGCTGCACGCAAAACCGTTCAGCATGTGCAAAAACAGGAACAGCTGCCACAAATGACACTTTTCGATACTCATATCGATCCCAATGTGGAGACCGTTCTGAATAAACTCGAAGCATGTGATCCAGAGAGAATGACACCTATTGAAGCGTTATTGTTAATGAGTGAATTAAAGAGATTGGTAAAAAAATAACCTGAATCAGATTATTTAATTTATCAGAAAAATTTCCATATTTGTCCTGATTTTTCGTATTTGTTAAAGAACCGATGCAAGTGGAATGGTGCAAAGGCGAGTTTTCATTGCATTCTTAAAACAGTTCTGTATGCCAATTAACAAAAATACCGGCAGTTTCACACCATTAATAGGGTTCATGGCTGTCATAATTGCTACTTTATTGATCCTGCTTTCCGGATGTTCAACAGGTTTAGATAATTCTCAATGTGATATGGCTCCTTTTTTCGACCATCTTCCGGTAAACGAAGAAGCCATTGAATCGTTCATCGTATTAGGCCAGTTTAACCCTCCGGGTGATGTGGCTCCACGTCCTCAAACAGGCCTTCGTTTACACCCTGACACGATTACACCCGTGTATGCACCCGGTAATATCGTGATTACAGCTGTTGAACGTTCAACCTGGCTCAACTCACCTTTCAGGGAGGGCCATTCTGATTATACCATAGTTTTTGAAATAGACGGGTGCCGGTCAATTTCAGGAAATATGGAGCATATGGATTTTCTGATTCCGGAACTCGAGAATGAACTATCGGGGGCGAGATGCGAAACTTACTCAACAGAATCCGAAACGGTTCAGTCATGCCTGAAAAGAGTAAAAATCAAAAAGCAATCGGGTGATATTTTGGGCCAGGCCGGCGGCTTCGTCGGAGCACTTGATTTTGATCTGTTCGACAGAAATCACCGCAATGAGTTTGTAAACCAAAACAGGCTGCGAGATGGATTTCGGCAAGCCATTTGCCCACAAGCATTGTTTATTGAACCCTTAAAAAATATCTTACTGAGAAAAGTTGGGAGGGGTGGTATTTGGAGAACGGCCGAACCGGTTTGCGGCACCATGGAAATTGATATTAACGGTACAGCTCAGGGGCTTTGGGTGCTTGACGGAAGGGATGTATCTTTAAGTGGAGATACCTACAATCTGTTCTTTTCACTTGCATTGGATGACATTATGCCGCAGAAATACGTGGTGTTGGTTACTGCACATGAAAAATTCAGAATTAGTGATGCTGGATCGGTTGTAATTGGTTTTGAAACTGAACCTGCCGGACGTATAAATAGAAATTTTGCCGATCTTCCTGCGGATGGGTCCATCTACTGTTATATGCCTGTAACCGATTCGCCCTTACACCGGGCAATTCATGATTTGAGTGTGTTCATGGCATTTAATTCTGATGGGAAAGTTACCCTTGAACGAAAATATCACGCACCTGGTGAGAGTCCCTGTTTTATAGCAGAGCCAGAAACCTGGGCTTTCTCTTCTGCTGCGATACGACTGATGCGTTAGTTTATCAACAGTTTACCGCGATACTCGTCTTTTAATCCCGCATGGTTCAATCCATTTTCAGGAATTCTTAACTGTATTCTATCTGAAAAGGCTTGTAAAATAAACTATTAAGCTGTTAAGATAAGTAGTTGATATTATTGCAAGTCTAAAAAAAGGTGCTTGGTTATCTTTTTATAAGAATTGAGAAAAATGTTTTTCTTCAGTATCCTGTTAGAATAAGTAGTAAATAGTTCATGGTGGATTCGCTCAAAACAAATTTTACTGTCATAACCACCAAAACCGAAACTTAAAAAGAAAAGAAAATTAACATGGAATATACACGTCGTTCGTTTTTAAAAACTTCCGGAGCTTTGGCATCCGGCCTGGCTTTAGGGACAATACCATTCCTAAAATCCTGTGCACCTGCAGAGGCTTCCTATAGTCCCTTCGGTATACAGCTGTATACACTGCGCCATGTAATCGGCGACGATCCGCAGGGAATTATCAGGCAGGTGGCAGAATTTGGTTATAATCAAATTGAAAGCTATGAAGGCCAGGCAGGAATTTTCTGGGGCATGGGCAACACAGGTTTCAAGCGTTTTATGGATGATCTCGGCATCGAAATGGTTTCAACACATGCAAACGTCTTCCAGGGCTTTGAGCAAAAGGTTGAACAACTGGCCGAAATCGGTGTACCATATATTGTATGTCCGTTTATCGGTGACCAGGGTTCGATTGATGCCTATAAAGAGATGGCTGATACCTTCAACAACCTGGGCGAAATCGCTAACAATGCCGGTGTGAAATTTGCGTATCATAACCATGCCTATACGTTCCATGAACTGGAAGGGGAGATTCCCCAGGAAGTATTAATGGCTAATACCGATCCGAACCTTGTTGAATACCAAATGGATATTTATTGGGTACACAATGGAGGGCATGATGCAATTGAATGGCTGAGAAGATACCCCAACAGGTTCACCTCATGCCACGTTAAGGATGCGTCTAATGGGAATGGGGATATGGAATCCGTAACGCTGGGAACAGGGGTTATTGATTATCCTGCGATTCTTCCGGTTGCCCGCGAAAATGGTATGAAATATTTCCTGGTAGAACAGGAAGCCTATGCAGGAACTACTCCTGTTGATGCCGTACGGGATAACGCAGAATACATGAAGAACCTGGAATTCTAAATTTATTCTTCAATTAAAGCCCGTTAATCCGGGTTTATTTCACGATCTTTCGTGCTAAATTAAACCTGCGAGAGCTAAGCTTTGTGCCGATGCTTGAGCAGGTTTTTTTATTTAGACTACACACTGGTAATTTCTAATGCAGCATTCCGCAAAACATATTGCCGATCGAATACGGCTGATGATTGCCACAAAACAGTTCCAGGTCGGGGAAATTCTTCCGTCAACCCGGGAGTTGGGCAAGCAGCTTAGTACCAGTTTTCATACTGTGCGAAAAGCGTATCACCAGCTTGAAGGTGAGGGTTTGGTAAGAGGTGAACGGGGAAGGGGATTTGTGGTATTGCGTCAAAGCACTACGCTTGATAAAACCGAAAGACTTGAACTGGCTGCCGAAAAAATGCAAACCCTGCTTGAAGAATTGATCGGTCACGGGCTTGATGAAACGGAAGTCGAGGCTATTTTTGAAGAAAAAATCAGTTTCATGGAATGGCCCGAAAAAATTCAGAGTATCGCAACGGTTGGGGAAACAGTTGAGCTTGCCAAGCTTCTGTCCGATTCTATCAGGAACCAGATAGGGGTAAAAAGCTCAACACTCAGCATCAAAGATTATGATGATGCAGTGCATTTTGATGCCTTGTTTGTTCCAATTCAACTTGTAAACCAGTTTCGAAACCCCGGAGATTCCATTAGAATCATACCTGTGGTTTTTCATTATGATACGGACGTATTGCTTTCCATCCTTGACCGTTCAGGAATTGAAGCTATTGGCCTCGTTACAGCTGAAGAGGACTCGATTCCGAAAATTATCAATGAATTAAAAGTACTTATGAAGTTTGAGGGGGCATTTGTAGCCGGTGCTACATACGGGAAATCATTGCCGCTGTTTGTGAGAAATACAGATCTTATAGTCTATACCCCGGCAAGTGCCCGGCTTGTCGAATCTAAAATTCCTGAAAAGAACCGTATAAAGCTGGAATATATAATATCTGAAAAAAGTGCCGATTCGATCCGTGCGGAATTGTGGGATCAGTAGGCAAAAGTGAAAAGTGAAACCTGCAAGAGTGGCGGTGATTTTCCGCCACCTGGCAGAGTTGAACGTGTTTTTAAATTGAAAAGTCCAGATGAAACAGGGTACTGTGTTAATCCAGATGGCGTCTCGCTCCAGATGGCACAAGCCCCGCGGGGGTAAACGGGATCTTGCGCCATCTTATACTTTTTCACTTTTCACTTTTCACTTTTCACTTTTACCTTCTACACCATATGAAATCAATTAAAAAACTAATTCGTCAGGCAGCCGGCGCTCTCGAGTCAGAAATCGAAACAGTTCGGGAGAAACCGTCAACCGATATCTTATTCAATGGAAAGCGAAACAAAACTTCCGGTAGCGATCAAAACGACTACTCGTTCGAATGCCATCAGCCATCCATACGTTTTGCCGAAGAGATAAAAGCTGTAATTGGTGAAAAAGCTTTCACGGTTAAACCGGTGTCGTACGAGGATAAAACGATCGTACTTCGTTTTCCCGAAAGTTTGGGTGATGAGATTGACCAGGCAGATCTTGAATGGGAAAATGATTTTGTACTAAAGCGAACCCTGTCTGAGGTCATAAACCTTGAAGATGCTGAAAAAAATGTACAAAAGCGTGTGGAACGCCTTTTTGAACCAACAGATGAAAGTATACCTTTTAATAAGGAGATCATTCATGACGACAGGCGAAATCAAGCCCAGCTTGATGCTATTTACAAAGCGATGCAGTGCCGTACGCTTTTTATCTGGGGGCCGCCGGGAACCGGGAAAACCGACACGCTTGGCTACATCATTGCCAATTATCTTCTGCAAGGCAAAACAGTACTTTTTGCATCAAATACCAACCGGGCAGTGGATGTTGGGTTATTGAGTGT
>RECI01000183.1 GCA_007694095.1 Balneolaceae bacterium
GATTCCCGATGGTTACAGTGGACAGGCGGATTAAAAATCTGAATGTTGATTCGGTTTCCATTAATAATGAGACGGGCGGATACCAGGCGACCCAAAGGCTAATAAAAAATGGACATAAAAGAATAGGAATTATTTGTGGAATTAAAGGTTTGAGTAATACCGAAGAAAGGTTGAATGGGTACAGAAAGGCTTTGGAAGAGGCTGGAATACCTTTGTCTGATGATTTGATTGCTTATGGTAATTATGTTGAAACCGGTGGAAGGGATGCTATAAATCAATTATTGTCATTGGAGGAACCTCCGACATCCGTTTTTTCTACTAATAACCTGATGACCCTGGGTTGCATAAAAGAGCTCTATAAAAGGAAAATTTCCATTCCCGATGAAATGGCACTAGTCGGCTTTGATGACTCAACATGGGCGGAAGCACTGATCCCGCCTTTGACCACTGTAAAACAACCGGGTTACGAGCTGGGTGTCAATGCTGCAGAATTACTGATAAAAAGATTGAATAACAAAGAAACCAGCAAAATGAATATCGTACTGAATACAGAATTGGTGGTGAGGGAGTCGTGTGGCAGCAAACTGGAAATAATGCCTGGGCATAAATAGTTATATTCAGAAAATGCTATAAATGCTAATAATAAAGTTTTATCAGTTATACACTTTTCTTTTGTTTTCTGAAGTTTAACGCTATGAAATCTAAAAAAATTCAAGGAATCATCCCTCCAATGGTAACTCCCTTGGAAAATCAGGATGAATTGGATATTGAAGGGCTGGAAAAATTAATTGAACACATAATTAATGGAGGTGTTCATGGGCTTTTTGTATTAGGTACTACAGGTGAAGCTCAAAGTCTTAGTTATCACCTGCGTTATACATTGGTTGATTTGGCAATAAAAATTGTAAATGGACGAATTCCTGTTTTAGCAGGCGTCAGTGATACGTCGTTTGTTGAAAGCCTGAATTTTGCAAAGCATGCCTATCATTGTGGTGCAAGTGCTGTAGTTTCCACACCGCCCTATTATTATACGCCAAATCAAAAAGAGTTGATCAATTACTTCATTGCATTCGCCGATAATTCACCACTTCCACTTTTTTTATACAATATGCCATCGCACGTAAAGGTGAATTTAGATGTGGAGACAGTCGTGAATTTGTCTATGCACGAAAATATCATTGGGCTAAAAGATAGCTCAGGTAATCTGCTTTATTTCCAGGAAGTGGTTCAAGCTCTTAAAAAAGTAGAAGATTTTTCTATTCTGATCGGACCTGAGGAGATGTTGATGCAATCTATTCTGACAGGCGGACATGGAGGGGTGATTGGGGGAGCAAATATGTTTCCGAAACTATATGTGGAAATGTATGGAGCCTCTGTTAACCGGGATTTGGACAGGATGAACATACTCCAGGAAAAAATTCTGAAAATCTGTTCTAATATTTACTCAATTGGCAATTCCGGAGGTGGTTATTTACCCGGCCTGAAAGCAGCACTTTGCCATTTGGGAATATGTAAAAATGTATTGGCGCTGCCTTATTCTGCTTTTGGGGAAAATGAAATAAGAGAAATCCAGAGAAAGTTAGATTCCATGGATCTTGAAGAATGGATATAAATAATATGCACATTTTTAAATAATGAAATTTAAATAGAGTCTCGAATGCATACAGTTGATATACTGATTTTTATTACATATTTAATCGGTATTGTGATATTTGGGCTCACTTTTTATAAAAAAAATAGAACAGCTCAGGATTTCTCCACAGGCTCCGGCACCCTCCCGGCCTGGGTTATTGGCCTTTCCATTTTTGCCACGTTCGTTAGCAGTATCAGCTATCTGGCTTTGCCAGGTATTGCATTTCTTTCCGACTGGAACGCTTTTGTATTTAGCCTCTCGATTCCCGTTGCGATATTTATGGCGATCAAATTTTTCATTCCACTCTACAGGAGTGTAGGGAGCCCATCAGCATACACCTACCTTGAAGAACGATTCGGTCCCTGGGCAAAAAATTACGTGGCAATTTTTTGGCTGCTCACGCAGGTAATGCGTGTGGCTGTGATTCTCTATCTGCTTGCCCTGCCGATGTATGTGATCCTGGGGTGGGACATGCGGCTTATCATCGTCATTACCGGAATCAGTGTGATGATCTATTCCATTCTGGGGGGAATTAAAGCGGTGATCTGGACCGATGCGATACAGGCGATCATATTAATTACGGGTGCGGTGGTAACGTTAGGGATCCTGATGTTTTCCCTTCCGGAAGGCCCCCGGCAATATTTTGAGGTTGCTGCGAATCATGACAAATTCAGTCTTGGAAGTTTTGGCCTGAGCCTGACCGAATCTACATTTTGGGTAGTGTTCATTTATGGAATTTTCATCAACCTGCAAAATTACGGTATTGATCAAAATTACATCCAGCGTTATATGAGCGCCCGGAACGAAAAAGATGCGATATCTTCTGCATTTGGCGGAGGACTGCTCTACATCCCGGTTTCGTTGCTCTTTTTTATGATTGGTACTGGTCTGTTTGTTTATTACCAGGTCTTTCCAGATCTGTTGCCCAACGAATTCAGGGAAGCGGGTATGTCCGACAGTGTATTCCCGTATTTTATTGTCAATGGCTTGCCCATTGGGATAACCGGCTTACTTATTGCCTCGATTTTTTCGGCGGGAATGAGTACAATTTCTACCAGCCTGAATAGTGGAGCAACGGTTATTTTGAGTGATTTTTACCGAAGATACAAGAAGAATGTGAGTGAAAGCGAATCTGTACGTGTACTTTACCTGGCTTCTGCACTAATCTGCGTGCTTGGTGTGATCATTTCATTTTATATTATTCAGGTTGAGAGTGCCCTGGATATCTGGTGGAATCTTGCAGGAATTTTCAGCGGCGGTATGTTGGGATTGTTTTTGCTTGGCTATTTTTCCCGAAAAGTAACCAATATCCCTGCGGCTGTTGGTGTGGTATTGGGTTTATTAGTAATCATTTGGATGAGCCTTTCACCGATATATTTGACTGATTCACTTTCGAATCCACTCCACAGTTATTTAACCATTGTTGTTGGAACTCTGGCTATTTTTTTAACCGGGTTTTTCATATCAATTTTCATTGATCGAAAAAATCGCAATAATTTTTAAAAGATGTCAAGAAAAGCACCTGTTAAGTTGACATTTACAGATAGTTTTCATTATTTGAAGTATGATGTAATCGTTTACATTTATAGTTTCACTTTGAACCTTTGATTTAACTGCATGGAAAAAATATTATTCAAATACAGGCTATTTCCTCTTGTTTTATCTATTGGATTTTTTTGTTTCGCTTGCAATGATCATACTGAGAAAAGAGCGAAATCAAATGATGATATTGAATCGATTAAACACCTGAAAGTCTACTCTCAAGACGGCCGCTTTGCCGGCTGGCCAGCCAATAACGCTATATGGAACTGGGGGGATGAAATTCTTGTAGGTTTTGTAGAGGCCGAACATTACGAAACAGAGGGTTTCCATACGTACAACCGGGAAACGGCACGCAACAAATATGCCCGCAGCCTGGATGGGGGAGAAACCTGGGTGATTGAAGACGCTTATGAGCTCGGCCAGACAGGTTGGGCGTTTGACAATAATCTGCCTGATGAACTTGCCGAAGAACCCAAAATCCTGGAAGAATCTATCGAAGATTTCACAAATCCGGATTTTCTCATAACCTGGATGCGATATAATTTTCATAATGGCCCTTCCATTTTTTACTATTCAAATAACCGCGGACATGAGTGGAACGGCCCCTACCGTTTCCCCGATCTGGATACACCGGGAATAGGAACACGAACCGACTACATTGTTGAAGGTCCGCAGGAACTGAGTGCATTTATGAATACCGCCAAAGAAAATGGCAGAGAGGGACGGCTGGTATATACCCGAACAACAGATGGCGGAATGACCTGGGAGCTGGTATCCTGGCTCGGAGATGAAGAACCGGAAGGATTCGAGATCATGCCATCCACAGTGCGGCTTAGTCCAACTGAAATATTTTCAACATTACGGGCCAGGGATATGAACCCAAGACGGGATTATATGAAAGCCTACCGGTCAGTTGATAACGGGCAAACATGGAATGAAGAGACAGAGCCGGTTTTTGATACAGGCGCGGGCGGATCTCCTCCGGCACTGCTTCAAATGGATGATGGGAGGCTTGCACTGGCTTATGCTTACAGAAGCCGGTATGGTTCACGTATCTGCTTGAGGATCAGTGATGATAACGGGCAGACCTGGAGCCATGAAATTCCCATCCGTACCGGAGACATGGCAAATGCGGATATCGGATACCCTCGCATGATTCAGCGCGAAGATGGTAAACTTTTAATCATTTACTACTGGAATCATGCAGCCAATCCAAAAGCAAAACCTTATCGATACATAGCAGCGTCCATTATTGATTTAACTGAATTAGGTATATGAGTGAAAACTATTTCATAGGAATCGACGTCGGAACCGGCTCGGCAAGGGCCGGTATTTTTGATGAGTACGGCAATATGCTGGCACAGGCCAGCCATTCCATAAAGATGTGGAAACCGGAAGCCGATTATGTGCAGCAATCCTCGGAGGATATCTGGAAGGCTTGTTGTAACTCCGTTCGCGAGGCGATTTCGAAAAGTGGAATAAAACCGGTTGATGTGAAGGGTGTGGGTTTTGATGCTACCTGTTCACTTGTTGTACTTGGTGAGGGTGATCAGCCTCTTACTGTGAGCCCGGATAAAGATCCTGGCCAGAATATCATTGTATGGATGGATCACAGGGCGAAGGGAGAAGCATCAGAAATAAATGAATCGGGACACGAAGTACTCAAATATGTTGGTGGTGTAATCAGTCCTGAAATGCAGACTCCAAAATTGTTATGGTTAAAACGGAATATGCCGGATACCTGGAATATGGCCTCCGGTTTTTTTGACTTGCCCGATTATCTTGTTTACAAAGCAACCGGCTACGCTATTCGGTCTGCCTGCACCACTACTTGCAAATGGACCTATCTTAGTCATGAAGATACTGAATCGAAAGATTCTATCGGGCAATGGGATCATTCCTATTTTAAATTGATTGGATTAGAAGATCTGACTCGGGATTCCTTTCAAAAAATCGGTAAAATAATACGGCCGGCAGGTGAAGCCGTGGGTAATGGTTTGTCGGAAAAAGCAGCCAAAGAATTAGGGTTGAACCCCGGCACGGCTGTCGGGGTCTCCATGATAGATGCGCATGCGGGTGGTTTGGGTTTGTTAGGTATGAACCTCAATGGTTCCCATTCATTCGATGACAGAATTGCTCTGATCGGGGGTACCTCAAGCTGCCATATGGCCGTATCAGAACAACCAAGATTTATTAGTGGTGTATGGGGACCGTATTTTTCCGCAATGATTCCCGACTTCTGGCTGAATGAAGGCGGCCAGTCGGCGACAGGAGCATTGGTTGATCACATCATTTTCTCATCAGTCCATTCCACAGCTCTGAAAGAAAAAGCTGAAAGGATTAGATGTACGATTTATGATCTTTTGAATAATCGGCTAAAAGAAATGGCATTGGGGCAGGGTTTAAAAAATACGTGTTATCTTACTAATAACTTACATGTACTCCCATATTTTCATGGTAACCGTTCGCCGCGTGCCAATCCTTTACTGACAGGCACTATCACCGGACTAAAACTTTCATCAACTATTGATGATCTTGCACTTCTGTATCTTGCAACTATACAATCCATTGCTTACGGAACCAGGCATATTATTGAAACCCTGAACCTGAATGGTTACAATATCAGCATGATCATGGCAACGGGCGGGGGAACAAAAAATGAACTATTTTTACAGGAGCATGCTGATATTTCCGGGTGTAAAATTATTCTGCCAAAAGAAAGTGAAGCTGTGCTACTTGGCAGTGCAATTTTGGGATCTGTTGCATCGGGAAGGTATCCAACCATTTTTGATGCGATGAAAAAAATGAACCAGAGTGGGAATATTGTGTATCCAACAGATGAGGTTGCATCCTACCATGAAGCAAAGTATAACATTTTCCTTAAAATGTATGAAGATGGACAATCATACAGTAAAATAATGGAAGAAAGATTTCAATCAGTAACCGCTAACTAACCTGCATAAAATCAGAAAATAGAAAATTCAACTAAAACATCATTGGAATGGCCGTGAAAAATCAAAAAGAAGAAAAATTAACCGAAATTCTTAGCCTGAATTCTAAGCAAAAAAGAGTAATCGGCAGGGTTCCAAAAATTGGTATTCGACCAGTGATTGATGGTAGACGAAAAGGGGTACGGGAAGCTCTGGAATCTCAAACCATGGAGATGGCAAAGACCGCTGCCGCATTTATATCTGAGAATCTGTATTACACAAATGGCAAACCTGTGGAATGCGTGATTGCAGATAGCTGTATAGGGGGTGTAACTGAAGCAGCAATGGCAGCCCAAAAGTTTGAAAGAGAGGGAGTTGCTGTTTCACTGACAGTTACTCCATGCTGGTGTTATGGTTCGGAAACAATGGATATGCACCCCTGGTACCCTAAAGCGATCTGGGGATTTAATGGTAGTGAACGTCCCGGTGCGGTATATCTTGCCGCAACAAAGGCAGCACACGATCAGAAAGGGTTACCGGTTTTTAGTATTTACGGCAGTGAGGTTCAGGATGCGGGAGACACCACCATCCCGAATGATGTTCAGAAAAAAATCCTGGAATTTGTGAAAGCGGGCCTGGCGCTGGCTGAAATCCGTGGTAAGTCGTACCTGGCAATCGGATCCGTTTCGATGGGGATTGTAGGTTCTATGATCCAGGAGGATTTTTTCGAAGATTATCTCGGCATGCGGTGTGAAATGGTGGATATGACAGAATTGATTCGCAGAATTGATGAGGAGATTTACGATACCGAAGAGTTTGATAAAGCCATGGCCTGGGTGAAGGAAAAATGTGTTGAAGGAGAAGATATTAATCCACCAGACAGGCAGCAGTCACGTAAAAAGAAAGATGAAAACTGGGAAACGGTTGTAAAAATGACACTGATTATCCGTGATCTGATGATCGGAAATCAGAAACTGAACGAAATCGGCTTTGAGGAAGAAGCTCTGGGCCATAATGCAATTGTATCCGGATTCCAGGGGCAGCGACAATGGACCGATCACTTTCCAAATGGCGATTTTTCCGAAGCGATCCTCAACTCCTCTTTCGACTGGAATGGTATTCGTGAACCATTTATCGTTGCCACCGAAAATGATACTCTCAACGGAGTTTGCATGCTGTTGGGTCATCAGTTAACAAATACCGCACCGATTTTTGGTGATATAAGAACCTATTGGAGCCCTGATTCTGTTGAGAGGGTCACCGGACACAGATTAAAAGGCAAATCAAGTAAAGGGATCATCCATTTTCTGAATTCAGGTTCTGCATCTCTTGATGGTACCGGCAGGCAAAAAATAGACGGCCAGTCTGTGATCAAACCCTGGTGGGAAATCACTCCCGGGGAAGCTGAAAACTGCCTGAGTGCAACAAGGTGGTGTCCGGCTAACCTGGAATATTTCAGAGGAGGAGGATATTCCTCCCAGTTTTTGACAGAAGGTGAAATGCCGGTAACCATGACACGCATAAACCTCATTAAAGGCCTTGGCCCGGTGTTGCAGATCGCAGAGGGATATACTGTTGATTTGCCGGAAGAAGTTCATGATATCCTGAACCGTCGTACCGATCCCATATGGCCTACTACGTGGTTTGTTCCAAATATTACAGGACAAGGTGCTTTCAGGGATGTGTATACAGTGATGAATAACTGGGGATCTAACCATGGAGTAATCAGTTATGGCCACGTCGGGGATTCGTTTATCACACTGGCATCTATGCTACGCATCCCGGTATCAATGCATAACGTTCCCGAGGAAAGAATTTTCAGGCCCAGTGCATGGGCTGCATTTGGTACACATGATCACGAAAGCGCTGATTTTCGTGCGTGTAAAAACTTTGGTCCATTAAACGGGAAAAGGTGTTAAGACCATTTCTCAATACATGTGAGAATTTTGATTCCGTAGCTGGTTCATATCCTTGATTTATTATAAGGATAAAAAACGGCCTGATAAGGGCCACTAATCCCGGGCATATAATATTGCCCGGGATTACTTTTAACTACTCCTATTGGTTATTCAGAATACAAATTCAGATGCATTAAAACCAAAAATGTATTTTCATTAACCAAATCATTAGATTCCAACTTATGTACTTTTTAAAAAGCAATTCAAACCCTAATGTATAAAACAGGACAATGAAAAATTCTGCAATGCTTATTGAAAAAATTTCATTTGTATCATGGCTGATCATTTTCAGCTTGTCATTTATTTTGGTACCTAATTCTGACCGGATTCAGTCAAATGAAGGAACTGATCAGGAAAACGGCTGGATCTCCATCTGGGACGGAGAAACTCTCGATGGCTGGAGAGCCAGTGAAAATAAAGATTCTTTTTCAGTTGAAGATGGTAAGATTGTGGTGGATGGCCCCCGCTCACACCTCTTTTATGAAGGCCCCGTGGCCAATGGCGGCGATTTTCTCAATTTTGAAATGAAGGCCGAAGTCTATACCTATCCACAGGCAAATTCAGGAATCTTTTTCCACACCCGCTACCAGGAGGAAGGATGGCCACAGTATGGCTATGAAGCCCAGGTAAACGCCACTCACAGTGATCGCAGGAAGACAGGCAGCCTCTATGCAGTAGCGGATGTGATGGACGATGCACCGCATGCAGACAATGAATGGTTCGAATATCACATTATCGTGGATGGAAAAGATATCACCTTCAAAATCGACGGCGAAGTGGTAAATGAATTTACCGAACCTGAAGACCGTGAAGGGACCATTAAACTGAGCCGCGGAACTATCGCACTTCAGGCGCATGACCCAAACAGCAGGATATATTTTCGAAACATCCGCGTTCGGTTACTCCCGGATTAACAGGCCCGGTTTCGGTGGCAGTTGTATGCAATTGCCACCTCAAATTCTAACATTATGATATTGAGATCATCAATACGGCTGTTAATAATTTTGATCGGTTTATCCCTGTTTCTGAGTGATCTGCTTCTGGCGCAGGACAGGCTTTCGGGTAAACTGTTTGCGACACGCTCGGAGGTGATTGCCAAAAACGGGATGGCCGCGACGAATCATCCGCTGGCCAGCCAGATCGCTGTTGATATCCTGAAGCAGGGAGGCAGTGCTGTAGATGCTGCCATAGCAGCTAATGTATTTTTAGGATTTGCCGATCCTGCCATGAACGGCCCCGGAGGCGACCTGTTTGCCATTATCTGGAGTGCAGATGACCAAAAACTCTATGGGCTCAATGCCAGTGGGAAATCGCCGGGTTCACTGACGCTTGACCATTTCAGGGAAAGAGGATTGAACAGTGTCCCGGCATCAAGTCCGCTGGCGGTAACCGTGCCCGGAGCAGTGGATGGGTGGTACGAAATGCACGAAAAGTTCGGGAAACTGAATTTTGAGCAGCTTTTAAGTCCCACAATCAATTATGCCCGCGAAGGGATTGCCGTGCATGCCGAAGTTGCCGATTTGATGGATTTCCTCGACCGCGACCTGATCCGATTTTACAGCCTTCCTGATGATTTTGAATGGAACCAGCTCGAATATTTCAGCAGCCTCTACAGGCCGAAGGGAAGGTTTCCTATAAAAGGGGAGTTGTTTCGTAATGAAGATTATGCGCGCACTCTCGAAAAGCTGGTAAACGGTGGGCGAGACGTGTTTTACAGGGGTGAGATTGGGCGTATCATAACAGATCACATCCGGGCTGAAGGGGGTTTTCTGGCGATGGAAGATTTTGAACAACACTCATCAGTTTGGCTTAACCCGGTTTCCGTAAATTACCGGGGTTATGATGTATGGCAGATTCCGCCCCCCACCCAGGGATTATCTGTACTCCAAATGCTGAACATCCTGGAGGGTTTTGATTTTGAGGATTACGGTTTTGGCAGCCCGGAGCATATTCACTATTTCGCGGAGGCGAAAAAACTGGCGTATGCTGATCTGAGAAGTTTTGTGGCAGACCCGGATTTTAACGAGCTGCCTGTTGAAACACTCCTGTCGAAAGAGTATGCTGCCCAGCGGCGCGAGAACATCCGGCATGATTGGGCCGGCAGCTACGGCCCCGGCCTCGATTCCGACAGTCATACCATTTATCTTACCGTTGCCGATAAAGATGGAAATATGGTATCGCTGATCCAGAGCAACTCCTGGTTATTCGGCTCACTGATTACACCTCCCGGCCTTGGTTTTCCGCTGCAAAACCGTGGCACGGGATTTACCCTGCAGGAAGGCCATCTGAATACGTATGAACCGGAGAAACGTCCGTTTCATACCATTATTCCGGCATTTGTTACAAAAGACGGGAAACCGTATATCAGTTTCGGACTAACCGGAGGGGATATGCAGCCCCAGGGCCATGTGCAGATTGTGATGAACGTGGTGGATTTTGGAATGAATATCCAGGAAGCAGGTGATGCCCCCCGGATTCGCCATTCAGGTTCAGGTGCCGGGTCCATTGAACTAGAATCAGGTTTTAACTACGAAACCATAAGGCAGCTGATGATTATGGGGCATGATGTGAAATATGGTTTCGAGCGTTTTGGGGGCTTTCAGGGTATCCTGTTTGATGGTACATTCTATTACGGAGCATCGGAATCCAGGAAAGATGGTCAGGCAGCTGGTTATTGATGGAAAAGTGAAAAGTGAAAAGTGAAAAGTGAAAAATTGACCCAACTGCGCTGTCAACTTCGCTAAAGTTGACAATACGAAGTTTTACACGAAGTTGTGCTACGTAGACCAGGAAAGCTTCGTTGGATAAAAAAGCTGGAGTGGTAGCGACAGTCCAGAAACCCTGATCAATAAACTAAAAATTCAAAATTCATAATATAAAACTCCACATCACAAGAGCCCAATATCATCCGAGTCCACTTAAATAGTGGTAGAACTTTATTGATTAAATGTCTATATAATTCCTATAAATCACGATGATGAAAACCGTACTGCTGAGTTTCGTGGCCGTTCTTTTATTTCTCTGCGGATGTTCGAATGATCAGTCTGCTGATGTTATCCCTGAAACCATTCCCGAAGGCATGGTGTTTGTTCCCGGTGGCACTACAACCATCGGTTCAGATAACGGATTGCCAAATGAACGCCCGGTTTTTGAAACAGTGGTAAAGCCATTTTTTATGGATAAAAATCTGGTAACTGTTGCTGATTACCGGCGTTTTGTTGAAAAAACTGGTTATGTCACCGAGGCGGAAAAGTTTGGCAATGGAGTGGTTTTTAATTTTGAAAGGGGTGAGTGGATGTTGATTGATGGCGTTTCCTGGGAATACCCGAATGGGCCGGATAATCCTGCTGCAGAAGACAACCACCCGGTCCGGCAGGTTTCATGGAATGATGCCAATGCCTACCTCGAATGGGCAGGCAAAAGACTACCCACAGAGATTGAATGGGAACACGCAGCAAAGGGTGGGAAGAACATGGATCAGCCCTATGCTTGGGGCAGTTCACTGATTGAGCAGGGCAGGTATATGGCCAACACCTGGACGGGTACATTTCCGGTTGAAAATATAGCCGAAGATGGCTACCTGCAAACCTCACCGGTCGGGGAGTTCAATGTTACGGAACTGGGGCTTACCGACATGGGTGGAAACGTGTGGGAATGGACGTCAGACTGGTACAGGTCATACGTCCTGCGAGACCGCCCTTATAACCCGGCTCCGGAAAGCGAAAAAGTTTTGCGCGGCGGCTCATTCATGTGCAATGTCTCCTATTGCCACGGATACCGCGTTTCGGCCCGGAGCCATACCACGCCGGATAATGCCATCTTCCATGTAGGTTTCAGAGGGGTGAAGGATGCCGGTTAAAATGTAAATTTTTTTATGATTAACACGTATCAAGACAAAAGAACAAAGAAACAATTAAAGCGATGAATTGGATATCTATTTCAAAAAAACGGGGTAAGTCCACATATCTAAGGCTCTCCTTATTCATTGTTTTAAGCTGGCTTGCCTGTTTGAATTATCAGGTTTATGGCAGCAATCAAATATCAGCTTCTCTGACGGGTGATTGTTCACTTTATCAAACTGAAAAAGACACCATACGGGTGCTTAATTACAACATTCAGCACGGCAGAGGGATGGATAATGTGTTGGATCTACGGCGTATTGCAGAAGTGATCATGAACAGCCGTGCCGATATTGTGGCACTCCAGGAAGTAGATATGGGTGTTGAACGATCATATCGATTCAATACAATGAAGATCCTGTCGGGTTATACAGGCCTTGAGCCTGTTTTCTTTAAAAATATAATTCACCAGGGGGGAGAATACGGAAACGGGATGTTATCACGATTTCCTGTCCGTTCCAGCAGGAATTATCATTTTGTTGTAGATGGTGGTGGCGAACAAAGAGGCCTGCTGCAGGCTGAAGTAATTGTTGGGAATCAAAAAATTGTTTTCATGAATACCCATCTCGATCACAGGCCGGATGAAACCCAGCGCATAATGAGCGTTGAACAAATTATTCAAACCCAATATGCTTACAGGGGTTTACCGGCAATCATTACCGGAGATTTTAATGATATTCCCGGTAGCAATATGCACCTCAAAATGAAAGAATATTATAAGGATGTGTGGGAGTTACATGGAGATGGTGACGGCTTTACATTCCGGTCCGATCACCCGGATCGCAGAATCGACTACATATTCTACTCCAACAGCCTGGTTAAAGATGATACCCGGAAACTCCGTCCTGTTTCAATCGAAGTACTCGATACTCAGGCTTCAGATCACCTGCCAATACTTGCTGTTTTTGTGTTGGAGTGAATGAAATCATGACATAATTAATAACAATTTTAACCCCGCACATTCTAATCATTTCATAGTATTGATTAAAATTGAACAAATCATCGTCAAAGACATCCGCTTTCCGACCAGCCGAACACTGGACGGCTCGGATGCCATGAATCCGGATCCGGACTATTCCGCCGCTTATCTAATCCTGAAAACGAACCTTAATGGCCTGGAAGGCCACGGGCTCACGTTTACCATCGGTCGGGGGAACGAGCTTTGCTGTGCAGCCATTGAAATTCTTGCCGGCAAACTTGCAGGCCGGAATTTGAAGGATTTGACCGCCGACATGCGCGGGTTTTGGTCCGAGATTACCGGCGACAGCCAGCTTCGATGGCTGGGTCCGGAGAAAGGAGTGATTCACCTGGCAACCGGAGCCGTGGTGAATGCTGTTTGGGACCTCTATGCAAAAAGCGAAGAAAAGCCGTTATGGAGATTGCTGGCCGACATGTCGCCTGAAGAGATCGTAGGCTGTATCGACTTCAGTTATATCAGCGATGTATTAACTCCTGGTGATGCGGAATCGATATTGAGGAAAAAATCAGGCAGTAAAAAAGCAAGAATTGAGCAGGTGATGAAAGAGGGATATCCCGCTTACACCACATCTGCCGGGTGGCTTGGGTATAATGATGATAAAATCAAACGACTGTGCCGGGAAGCGGTTAAGGATGGCTTTACACATGTAAAAATGAAAGTGGGTTCCAATCTTGAAGATGATATTCGCCGGGCCGGTATCATCAGGGGAGAGATCGGTGATGAACGGTTTCTGATGATGGATGCCAATCAAAAATGGGATGTAGATGAGGCCATATCAAACATGAAAGTACTCAGCCGCTTCAGCCCGCTGTGGATCGAAGAACCAACCAGCCCGGACGATATCCTCGGTCATGCACGAATTGCGAAAGAAATTACGCCGGTTAAGGTGGCAACCGGGGAGCATTGCCACAACCGTGTGATGTTTAAGCAATTTTTGCAGGCAGGGGCCATGGATTTTTGCCAGATCGACAGTTGCCGGGTCGGAGGCGTAAATGAACTGCTTGCCATTATACTGATGGCGTCAAAGTTTGGAGTTCCGGTATGCCCGCATGCAGGCGGAGTCGGGTTGTGTGAGTATGTACAGCATCTATCGATGTTTGATTTTATAGCTGTAACCGGTACTATGGAAAACAGGGTGATCGAGTATGTGGATCATCTGCATGAGCATTTTCTCTATCCGGTAAACATCAAAAACGGCCGTTACATGCCGCCAATTGAGCCGGGCTACAGTATAGAAATGAAACCGGAATCTCTTCGGGACTTTGCATTCCCCGGGGGTAAAATATGGATGGAACAGAATTAATCCGGGATTGAGTAATTATTATTTGTTTTTTTATTTGCAGAAAGGTCAGGCGCTTTGCGCATTGCGAAGACCCGAACCTTTGAAAACAGCCAGGACTCTAAATACTGTACTGAAATTAGGATAGAAGCCATGATTATTGACGCACATCAGCACTTCTGGAAATACAACCCTGCCACACATGCCTGGATTGATGATGGCATGAAGGCAATCAGAAGGGATTTTTTACCTTCGGATCTTCAGTCACATCTTTTAGAGAATGGAATTGACGGATGCGTGTCTGTACAAGCCGATCAAACTGAACAAGAGACACACTTTTTACTTGAGTTCGCTGAGAATTATCCGTTAATCAAAGCTGTGGTAGGGTGGGTTGATTTATGGAGTAACAACCTTGAAGAACGGCTGGCCGATTTTTCAGGCTATCATAAACTGGCCGGATTCCGCCATATTCTCCAGGCAGAAGAACCGGAAAGAATGCTTGAGCCGGCTTTTTTACGCGGAATTGAAACCCTTCAAAAACACGGATACACCTATGATATCCTCATTTATCCCAGGCATCTTGACGCAGCCATAAAACTGGTACGGTTATTTCCGGATCAAAAATTTGTTGTTGATCATCTTGCCAAACCTCACATTAAAGACCAGGTTTTTGAACCATGGAAGTCGAAAATGCGGGAACTATCAACGAGCGGGAACGTGTGGTGTAAAATCTCGGGCATGGTGACTGAAGCGGACTGGAATCACTGGAAACCGGACGATTTACATCCTTATATGGATTTTATTTTCGGGATTTTTGGGACTAAAAGATTATTATTTGGTTCGGATTGGCCGGTATGTCTTTTGGCCGGTTCGTACACGGAAGTTTACTCGGTTCTCGAAGAATATTTGTCTGGGTTTTCTTCAGATGAGAAGAGTGATGTACTTGGCAGAAATGCGATGGAGTTTTACGGTATCAGGCCTGAATACTGAAATGTCAGAAATCATAAATTTCAACATATGGATTTAAACCTGGAAAACAAGGTGATGGCCATTACCGGCGGAGCAAGCGGCATTGGTGCTGCAATGGCAGAACGGTTTGCAGCCGAAGGTGCTGTTCCGGTGATTATTGACAAAAATAGTGAAGCAGGTGTAAAGTTGGTTCACAGGCTTAAAGAAGCTGGGCATAATGCGCTATTGATTACCAGGGAACTCGACTCATATGAAAGCTGCAAGAAAACAGTTGATGAAATACTGGAACAAACCGGCCGGATTGACGGCCTGGTCAATAATGCCGGAACCAACGACTCGGTCGGCCTTGAAAAGGGAACCCCTGAAGAATTTTTTCGTTCGCTGAAACAGAACCTGCACCATTACTTTTTTATGGCACAGGCCTGTCTTCCGGAATTAAAACGAAACTGTGGGGTGATTGTCAATATGAGCAGTAAGACGGCGGTGACCGGTCAGGGCGGAACTTCAGGATATTCTGCCTCCAAGGGGGCGCAGCTTGCCCTTACAAGGGAGTGGGCTGTGGAATTGCGGGAATCAGGAATTCGCGTCAATGCTATAGTTCCTGCCGAGGTGATGACTCCTCAGTATGAAAAGTGGCTCACAGAAAATTTTGAAGACCCTTCAGAAAAAAGGGCAAGTATTGGTAACAGGATTCCGTTAGGGCGCAGGTTTACTACACCGGAAGAAATTGCGGATGTTGCCGTTTTTCTATCATCGCCAAGGGCAAGTCATATCACCGGGCAACACATTTATGTGGATGGAGGGTATGTACACCTCGACCGTGCACTCGAATAACATCAAACATCAAACCGAATGATAAATAACTGGTATGTCTGAAAAAGCTAATTCCGGCAGGATTATAACCCCGCTCCTCCCATTTATTCTTATCACGAGCCTATTTTTCATGTGGGGGCTGGCTAACAATCTTACAGACACCCTTCTGTCTGCTTTCAGAAGAATCATGAGTATGTCTGATTTTGAAACAGCCTGGATTCAGATTGCTTTTTACGGCTCCTATTTCTGCCTCGCCCTTCCTGCAGCGATTTTTATCAAACGGTTCACCTACCAGGCCGGTGTATTGTTGGGTCTGGCTATGTATGTTGCGGGCGCTATCCTGTTCTATCCGGCCAGTATCGTGATGCAATATGGATTTTTCCTGGCCGCGTTGTTTATACTAGCCGGCGGCCTGTCTATATTAGAAACAGCCTGCAACCCCTATATCATAGCCATGGGTGATCCCAAAACTGCTACGCGCAGGCTGAACCTGGCGCAATCCTTCAATCCCATAGGTTCGATTTCCGGCGTGGTGATCAGTAAGTTTTTCATTCTTTCCCATCTCGATATTGCAGGCGCAGAGGAAAGGGCGATGATGACTCCTGAGCAGCTCACAGGTATTCAGCAGGCAGAACTTTCTGCAGTGATGGGCCCGTATGTTACCATCGGCCTGCTGCTTCTGTTGTTATGGATAGCGATTGCGCTGACCAAAATGCCGAAAGGGTCGGATGAATCACCGAAAATTGATCTTTTTCCCACACTCAAAAGGCTTTTTGGGAATAAAAATTATGTGATGGGGGTAGTTGCCCAGTTTTTTTACGTGGGTGCCCAGATCTGCGTCTGGTCGTTTACTATTCGCTATGTCATGACTGAGCTTGATCTCAGGGAAGCTGCTGCATCCAGTTACTACATTGCCGCGCTGGTAGTTTTCACAGTATTCAGGTTTATTAATACCTATTTGATGAAGTATTTCAGGCCGGAAAGTTTACTGATACTGTCGTCTGTACTGGCAATAGTCTCAACATTTCTTGTTATTACCGGAGGCGGCCTTGCGGGAGTTTACGCACTTGTAGCGATCTCCGGATTTATGTCTCTGATGTTTCCCACAATTTTTGGCCTGGCATCAAAAGGGCTTGGTCAGGACACGAAAATCGGAAGTTCGGGCCTTATTATGGCTATTGGCGGCGGAGCTGTACTCCCGCCGCTGCAAGGTTTGTTATCGGATGCCACCGGAAGTATCGGAATTTCTTTCTGGGTACCGCTCATGTGCTTTGTGATCATTACGATATATGGAATCATCAGCCGAAAGTATAATACTGTCACAGTTTCACAAGTGGCTGTATAAATAAGGAGGTACTTTGCTAAGATACTGGATCCTGGATGCTGGATTCAGGTGTTGTGGTTTTTATTAACACTCTGTATAAAACGATTAATTTTTTTACCAAGTGTTGTCAGTTTATTTGATAGTTTCTGAAACAGTTCTTCATTATTCAAAGAACCGGTTTCATAGAGCGTTTCCAAGTGGTCGATGGTTTCATCTGTGGAAGCCTGAGAATAGATTAAAAACCGAATGAAATCTTGTTTGTATAATCTTCTGCCGTATCCCTCGACAATATTAGATCGGATTGATTTGGATGATCTTCGTATTTGACTGCCTGTTTCATAAAGCTCAAACGTTGGAAGGTGCAATGACATTTGATGAATTTCAACTGAAATCATGCGAGCCATTTTCCATATTTCTAAATTTTTATAACTCATTTTTACGTTTACTGTTTAGACAATCTTATTCATATGAACCTGAAATTCAGTTTGCCTTACAAATTTTTTTTCAAAAATTACCTTACCAGCATCCAGCATCCAGCATCCAGCATCCAGCATCCAGCATCCAGCATCTACAACTAACCCCATGAGTCACAACGAATGAGCCAAAGTTTAGTACTGCCCAAGCCTTTAAACAAATTCTCTCTTCCGAAAAGTTATATTGGGCCAATTCTGATCAGCCTTGTGGTTATTGCGGCACACCTTTCTTTTGGAGTTCTGGATGGATGGAACAAATTTGCTGCTGCCCTTGGCGCAGCCATGTTGACAGAACTGGTTCTTTTTAAAATTGTTACCGGTAAATGGCGCAATCTTTCCAGTGCCTATATTTCCGGTAACAGCGCGGGCATATTGGTACGCTCACCTATGGTCTGGCCTTTTGCGCTCTGTGCTGCCATTTCAATTGCTTCGAAGTATGTATTCAGGTTTCGGGGCACACATATCTGGAACCCAACCAATTTTGGTATTGTAGTGATGCTGATTATTGCATCAGACAGCATGGCCGTTCTTAGCATACAGTGGGGCAGCAATATGTGGGCAATGCTTTTGATCTGGATCGTCGGGCTTATTGTGATATCAAAAGTGAAACTCTTTCACATTTGTGCGGTTTATGTTGTTTCATTCATTGCTTTTGCATGGCTCAGAAGTGTATATACAGGCAGCCTTTTTATAGGTGAAATTGCTCCGCTTACAGGACCCATGTACCAGTTATTTGTTTTGTTTATGATAACTGATCCAAAAACGACTGTATCTTCCAAAAAAGGTCAAATGCTGGTAGCTTTTCTGATCGCTTTGGCGGAGATGTTTTTTCGACTTGGTGAAGCGGTTTATGCCCCGTTTTATGCACTTTTTATTGTAGGCCCCATTGCACTAATCATAGATATACTTCTGAAAGAAAGAAGGGAAAATAAACTTCAGGAGACTACGATGCGGGCCACTCGGCAGGAGTTGTAGGCAGTCTTTAGCGGGTACGATTTACCGGTGACAGATTTGTAATTCGAAAAAAAATATTGCCTTTTTGTTGCCACGAAGGCACAAGGACACAAAGCAGCACGAAGGTATTGGCTATGTGAGCTCATCTTTTCACTCCATTCCTCTCCGTAAAACCTTGTGACTTTCTGCCTTGGTGGTAAAAAGAGGTGGAGATTTCTTTTTTCGAAACCTGTAATAATTCTTCACATTTGCTATGCATTAGAGTATTATTTTAATGAGTTGAGCTATTACTCAAGTAAACACAATACATGCATATGAAGAAATACCTCTCACCAATCCTGATCAGCCTGGTATTTATTGGATCACTACTGATATTGTCATGCAGCAGAGCCGATGATCCGGAAGTTGATGAAGCTGAACTCTATAAAGATGCAGTTTCCGATTTTTATATGGGTCTGGCTGCAAGCCAAACAGACGAAGAGAGGTTTGCCTTTAATAAAATGAACGACGTTGTCCGTGCATTTCCCGAAGAAGCTGCTGCGTGGGCGAACCTTGGCGTTCTTGCCATGCGGCAGGGAAACTTCGACCTTGCCGAAGACAGGCTCCACAGGGCGCTTGAGCTGCAGCCACAGGATCCTGAACTGCTGTTTTTAAACAGCATAATGGAAAGCATTCGTGGTAATTCAGAACGTTCGATTGATTATTTGCGTACAGGAATTGAGTCCAGCCCAAATCATGTTAAAATGATCTATGCCCTGGCACATGAACTCGAACGGCATGATGACCAGCTTCACGCCAATGAAATTGCCAGATTGCTTAGCCATCTTCATGAATTAATTCCCAACAACCAGGTTGTATTATTTGAATTAACACGATTTGCAGCCAAAACCCGAAACTTTGAAAGGGTAAACGGTTATCTGGCAAAACTGAAAAGTTTATCAGAAAACTGGGATACTGAGAATTCAGAACAGCTTGAGCTGGTAATGGATTTGGCTGGTCAACAAGATACGAATGCGTTAGTTCTCGAGCTTTCGTTTTTAAGGAATATGCTTCAATCACATCCTGAATTCCAGGATGACCTTCTACAGGTAGAACAGCCGCCAACTGAACTCGGTTTTTTGATTACTGAATTTTTACATCTTCCTCAGCCAGCGGTTAAAGTATCGGCACCCGATCTTGAGATGAGACTGGAAAAACTACCGATAGAACTTCCTGAGTCGTCATCAGCCTGGCTGAAAGGTGTTACCCTGTTTGAAGAATCACCCCCATTTCCTATTTCCGTCTCCAATGGAGAGGTAATTATCACCGGCCAGATCCGGCTTGATTTTCCCGGCAATACTGAACAGCCGCTCCCTGTTCATGCAATCACGGAGATTGACTATAACTACAATTTCCGTAACGACCTGGCCATGGCCGGAAGTGATGGATTTCGCTTATACCGGTTAAACCAGGATGATACCTTTAATGACGTGACCGGTGACATCGGCATCAGGAATCAAACAATCAGCAGGCCCTATTATGGTTTGTGGGCTTTTGATATTGAAATGGATGGTGACCTGGATATACTTCTTGCACCCGTGAATGGATCACCGTTGGTTCTGAGAAATAATGGCGACAACACATTTACCGAAATTCAGCCTTTCCCCGGAATTGAAGATATCAGGAAATTTCTCTGGGCAGATCTTACAGGTGATGGTACACCCGAGGCTACACTTTTATCGGAAGATGGCAGAGTGATTGTTTTCCTGAACCAGCGGGGTGGGCGTTTCAGTGAAGGTTTTGTACTGGAGGATAATGCCGCTGCAATTGGTGTAGCCGATCTGACTGCAGACGGACAGTTTAACATCATCACTGTTCTTGGAGACGGATCATTTCAGTTGCACAATTTTTCACTAAGGTCAGGAGATTGGGAAAAACGGCCTGTTTCCGTGAATGCCGAAGGCGGCTATTTGCCAGGGAGCACCAATCTTTTCATTGCTGATATAGACAATAATGGTGCTTTTGACCTGATTTTGTCAACACAGGAGAAAACTGCCATCTGGCTGGGAGATGAAAACAGGGAATTCATCAGGTACAACAGGGAACTTCCCGGTGGCATAGTGAACCTGTTTGATGTGGATGGTAATGAACGGCTCGATCTCATGGGGGTTACCGAAAACCTGGAACCATTTCAGCTGAAAAATGAAGGTACCAAACATTACTTTGCACGATTCATCCGGGCGAGAGCTTCCGGTATATCGGGTGATCAGAGAATCAATTCTTTTGGAATTGGCGGTGAGATGGAGGTGCGGTCGGGACTTCTGTATCAAAAACAATTGATTAATTCGCCCATCGTCCATTTTGGTTTGGGGGAATACACTGAGGCTCAAATGCTCCGTATTATCTGGCCGAACGGTTCCATTCAGACTGAATTTGCGGAGCTTGGCATGGGGGCCACAATCTTCAATGAGCAGATATTGAAGGGATCTTGCCCCTGGCTGTTTACCAACGATGGTGAAGAGATGCATTTTATTACGGACATTATCTGGCGTTCACCACTCGGGCTGAGGATCAATGCGCAAGAGACCGCGGGTGTAATTCAAACCCTCGACCGTGTAAGAATTCCAGGAAATAAGCTAAACCCTGTTGATGGTTTATATGATGTAAGGGTGACTGCTGAATTGTGGGAAACCCACTTTTTCGATTACATCGGCCTGGTGGCTGTCGATCATCCCGAAGGATCGGAAATTTATGTGGATGAACGGTTTGTATTTCCCGCGCCTGATCTTTCAACACGGGTGATGTCTGAACCCAAATCGGTTTTACGGGTAACGGACAAATCCGGGAATGACGTTACCGGAATCGTATCGAAGAAGGATGGAAATTATTTGAAAGCGTTCAGGAAATCTCAGTACCAGGGGCTTGCAGAAGAACACTCCATTGTGATAGAACTGGAACCTGCACCATCCGATAATAATGCAACCTGGTTGATACTCTCAGGCTGGCTGATGCCAACCGACAGTTCGATAAACCTTGCATTGAGTCAGGGTACTATCAATCCCCCCAGAGGTTTGAAAGTTGAAATAGCCGATGAAAGAGGCGATTGGATTTTGCTTCACAGTGATTACGGTATGCCCGCGGGTAAACTAAAAACAATACTGCTCGACCTCGAAGGTGTATTTCCAAATCCTGAAGACAGAAGAGTACGGCTTACAACCACTTCACAAATTTATTGGGACAGCATATTGTACGCCGAAAAAATGGATGAAAGCCTGATCACAGAAACCAAACTTGAACCCGTAACAATGGAACTGCGGTACCGGGGGTATTCGGAATGGTACACTCCGGATGAAGTTTCACCTAAAATGGCCAATTACGATGTCATTTCCGGTACAACCCAGCGCTGGCTCGATCTTCAGGGATTTCACACACGTTTTGGGGATGTATCTGAACTTCTCGAAAAAATCGACGACAGGTATGTAATTATGAACGCCGGGGATGAAATACTGCTCGAATTCAGTGCCATTGATGAACCGCGCGAAGGCTTTACACGAAGTTATGTGCTGGTATCTGACGGATGGGTGAAAGACGGTGATTATAATACCGAAGCCTCGGCAACGGTTGAGCCGCTTCCATATCATGGCATGCCTGATTATGAGTATCCACCCTCAATCAGGTTGCAGGATGATCCGGTTTTCCAAAGATTCAGGGAAGACTGGATACATTATCATACAAGATATATTACTCCGCACTCTGTGAGATCGGCTTTAAATTTTTGATAATTAATTATTAATGATACCGCGAAATTTCTTATCTGTATTTCCTGGATTTCTTGCAGCTGCAATTCTTATAACAATCATACCTTTTTCTACAAATGCAAAACAAACGGCAGATGAGAATATAATCCGGATTGGATTTATGGTATCCGAAGATCCTGGCATTGACCCACTATCCCGTGAAGCGATTGATGCTGCCCAACTGGCTGTAGATGAAATTAATGAAAAGGGAGGCATCGGCGGCAGGAAAGCAGAACTCATAACACGTTCGAGTGACGGTGACTGGGGTTCGGGTTCTATTAAATCGATCGAATTGATTTACGATGAAGAAGTACATGCAATTGTCGGTTCTCTGGAAGGACGGGATGCACACCTTGTAGAGATGGCTATTGCAAAATCCCATGTTGTATACCTTGAAACACGTGCAACAGACCCAACCTTGTCGGAAGCAAACCTGCCCTGGTTTTTCAGGTTATTGCCAAGTGATAAACAACAAGCGGAAAAACTCGCATCAGAATTTTATGAAAAGAGACAGTTGAGTAACATACATTTGATCTATTCTGATTCTTATGATGATGAAATGGCTGCAAATGCCTTTCTGAGATACTCAAGAGTGCATGATCTGCCGGTGCCATCGTTGGAAAAATTTGTTAGACGTTCGCCGGATTATGAAAAATTGATTCAAACTGTAAAATACCTGAATGTTGACGGAGTCCTGATTTATGGTGATCCGAATTTTGTCATCAGAATAAATAGTGAAATGATTGAATCCGGCATCCATTTGCCTATTTTCACAAGCCTGTCCATATTGCGTGGCCGCCAGATCTTATCGGATTCAAGTCATACCCAAAATATTTCATTAGTGTGCCCGGAAGGGTGGCAATCAACAAAAAGCAATTCATTCAGAGATACCTTTTCCAATACATTTGGGTATCGGCCGGGAGCAATCGGTGCATATTCCTATGATGGCATATATGTTCTTGCTGAGGCATTAAGCCGTGTCGTAAAGTCCAATGACGATTTAACCAGCAGTATGTCAAGAACTCACTTTGTGGGAGGAGTAACCGGCTCAGTTCAATTTCTTGAAAATGGCGACATTTTCGATACAACCCGGATGTGTACTTTGGAATTGTGGAACTGATGAGCGAAAACCTGCCAGAGTGGCCCGCGCCTTTCGGGCCTCCTGGCAGAGTTGAAGCGGATTACTGGGCGGAACTGTGAATATTGAGCGAAAACCTGAGAGCGTGCGATAGCACCTCGCAGCGTTGAAGCGGATTCAAGAGTGGAACTGTGGAACTATTGAATTAGGGTACTCTAATAAAAATTCTTTTTTGATTTGGATAGTACTACCAGTGACAGAATTGGGAAAAATGCTAATCTTACTTGTTTAGGGTCTTTTCCAAAAAAACAACCCCTTCCCATGGGGAAATCTCCTCTCCATAGGGGATAGTTTTTATTGGAATTTCCTCAGAACCAGAAGATCCCTCGACTTCGTACCGTCAGAAAAACATCCCGACCTATCGGTACGGGACAGGCTGTCGGTACTACGCTCGGGAGGACATGAGCGGCTTTAACCCGGATTATTCACGAATAGAAAGTTTTATAATTTCAAGTTATTGATATTATAAGTCGTACATGAAATATAGAGTAGCCCAAATTTGAGTTACCAGAAAAAGCGGCGAAATTTCCCTGTGAGCTGCGTTGAAGTGGAAAAAGCTTACTCAGGGTACTACAGGTACCCTTCCGTCGCTTTTTCCCCTTCGCCTTGCTCACAACGAAATTTCTTGGTGAATAATCCGGCTTTAACAACTGTCGGCGAGTTAATATTGCGGTTTGCATAGTTCTTCCATCGCCGCCAACGGGGAAGTTCGTGGTGTGTTACAATTAAACATCTCTATTAAAAAAGAAATTCCGTCCCAGGCGGGCGGGAATGTCTTGGTTCAATGCCGTTCGTTATGCCCGGCGGATCACTCCATGTGTCCTGTCATCCCGAGCCAATAATTTTTCCCAATACTGCGGGAAACACTATATCAGAGGTGACAGATCCAAATAGAAGATTTTTGCAGGTACAGGGCAGAGAACCGGAAAAGAAGAATAGTGCAACCCCTGTGGTCTGTGATCAAAAGCCCCGGATGGGGCGAGTGATATGGTAACCCCGGGTGGAGCGTTAATCGCCTCGCATTTTACACCCCCCTTTGCCCCCCTTTTTAGGGGGGAATTTAGGAGCGGAACCTGGGGATAAAGAGCCGCAAAAACAAGCCCCGAGTGACGAAATATTGAAAAATACAGGAGCAGTTCGAGGGGCAGCGGTGTGATGGTAGGCAGTGACCATCGTAAGGTGTTGGTCATGCTGAGGACGCCATTCGCCCATCGCCACTCGGTTCTTCGGTTTTTCGGTCATTCCCCTTTTTGATATGCGATAAACCGAATCACCGATGAACCGATTGACCGATCTGGTTTCGCCTTGCCAGGGATAACGGGGAAGGCGCGGTACCGGATCCTTGAAAATGGGCCGAAAATAACACTTTTTACAATCTGTCACTGGTAGTAAGTGAGTGGAGCGAACGCATCGAGGGATCTCGCTACGCGTTCAAAAGATGAGCACTACGTGGGAATCGCTACGCACGGAACGCTGTGCGCCTGTCCCGTATAAACTTGTCGGGGTGAAAAAGATGAGCCCTGAGCTGGGGATGACACATAACAAGGAGATTTCGCTTCGTGTTTAAAAGATGAGCCTTGCAACGGTTTGGAACTATAGCAGGGGGCACAAGCCTCGCAGTTATAAACGAGACGCTCATATCATTTTCCATTTATCTGTCATTGGCCGTTTACCTAATTAATTACGCGATAAGGCCTATCGAAAATCATATCTGTGTATCAAGAAATTTGTAAAATTTTGTTTAATAATAGCGGGTTATTTAGTAATTTCTATTTTAGATGTAAATATCTAAAATACTTTAAAAGCCTATGCACTCCGAATTTATTTATTCCTGTTATCCATAACCCGGTGAGGTTTTTGTTCTGCCAGCGAAACATAAAATGTATCATCTCAATATCTAAACAGATTTGTATTTAACCAATTTGATCTTTCATGCCATTTCGGAAAATAATATTTAACTCTTGTTCCATTTATACCATTATCCTGTTCAGTTTGACTGCTTTATTCCTGGGGTCGGGCTGCGCAGAGAAGGAGGGTTCAGCTACCGGAGAATCAGGTACAGCAGCTATGCCCGCAGAGGGAACACATAATTTTGTTGATGTTACGAAGCCTTCAGGCATCGATTTTGTGCATAAAATGGGAGATGAACACCTGAGCAATGTAATTGAATCTGTTGGTGGTGGTTGTGCTTTCCTGGATTTTAATCAAAATGGTCTCCTCGACCTATATATTGCAAACGGATCGTTCCATGATGTTATCAGTTCCGGTAACAGGCCACGTGTTCAGAGCAGAAACGCGCTTTATGAAAATCTTGGTAACGGCAGATTCAGAAATGTCACAGAAAGGGCCAGGGTTGGTGATACAGGATATTCGATGGGCGTAACCATCGGAGATTTTAATAATAACGGATATCCCGACATCTATGTAAGTAATTACGGACCTAATGTACTTTACAGGAATAACGGGGATGGTACTTTCACGGATATCACCTCACGTGCTGGTGTTGCCGGAAATGAGAGCAGTGCGGGCGCTGTATGGCTCGATTACAATAATAACGGGCTGCTTGATCTCTATGTCGCAAACTATGTTGAATTCAATCCGGAACTTAATCTCTCATATGCACCGGATGGCTATCCGGGGCCACTAAATTTTAAAGGTCAGGCCGATGTTCTTTACCGGAATAATGGCGATGGCACATTTACGGATGTTACCGCGGAAATGGGGCTATACAACCCGGCAGGCCGTGCGATGGGCGTAGGCTCACTGGATTTAGATGGAGATGGATACCCGGATATTTTTGTCGCAAATGATGCAATGGCCAATTACTTCTACAGAAATGAAGAGGGTAACGGGTTCAGAGATGTCGCTGTTCGGGCCGGCCTGGCTTTTAACAGGGGAGGGGAGGCAACCGCAAGCATGGGTGTTAGTTTTGCCGATTTCACAGGCGATGGCCTGATGGATCTGTTCGTTTCAGATGATTCTTACAATTCCCTGTATGAGAATCAGGGTGGCGGGCTATTCAGGGATGTCTCTTTCCCATCAGGTATAGCCATCGCCAGCGGTCAGCACGTTGGCTGGGCTGCGGCTTTCATCGATTTCAACAACAATACCCACAAAGATATTTATATCGTAAACGGTGAGCTGAAGCACTTGCACGGCCAGGAAGACCAGTTATTCGAGAACGACGGCAACAGAGGCTTCAGGGATGTATCCGCGGATCAAGGGCCTTATTTCAGTGAAGCAATGGTTGGCAGGGGAGGATGTTTTGGTGATTTCGACAACGACGGAGATATCGATGTATTTATAGTGAATCTTAACCAGGAGGCTGTCTTACTTCGTAACGATATTGGAAACAGAAACAACTGGCTGCTGGTTAATCTCGTGGGAACTCAAAGCAACCGGGACGGAATAGGTGCAACGGTTAGAGTTACTACCGGTGATTTGACGCAGACTGACCAAAAAACCGGCGGCGGTCAATATCTTTCAAAAAACGATCCAAGACTTCATTTTGGATTGGGAGATTATGATATCATCGACCGAATTGAAATTTCCTGGCCATCAGGTACTGTACAAAGCCTTGAAAATGTATCAGTTAACCAGATATTAACTATCGAAGAGCAGCAATAGAGATTTAAAAATGAAAAAAACAGGTATCATCGTTGTAGTATTTGTTTTAAGCCTGGTTTACATCAGTGGGATATTGGTAAATCGAAGCCTCCCTGACGGGCATATCATTATCACACGTGTTCCCGCTGATAAAAATATAAACCTGTCAATATCAGGTGTTGAGAAACTTGGTTTGGAAAATGCCCAAATTGTAAGTTTTTATCCGAATAAACCAGAAAGCTCGCTCAATATACTGACAGCAAATTTTGCATCTGCCATATCCCCCGAATTATCTCCGGATAACCGTCATATTGTATTTTCAGCAAAAAAAGAGCCAGGTGATAACTGGCAAATCTGGTTGCTTAATCTCAGTAATTCAAGGACAGCGCAAATCACCGGTAACAGCCGTAATTGTTTCGATCCTGTATTCCTGCCCGATGAAAGAATTGCTTTTAGCTGTACATGGGAGCATGAGAGGTACGGATCAGGAAGTACACTTTACACCGCAAGATCGGATGGAAGCAATCTGAAACCGATCACATTTCATCCACACGCCGATCATTCGGGTACGATTCTGCACGACGGTAGAATCCTGATGGTAAGCAATCAGGTATATCCTGAGACAGGCATTTCAAAATTGCTGGCATTGCGACCCGATGGAACCAATACCGGTTTGTTTTACCAAATACCGGATGGTTTTGAAATCCTCAGTAAAGCCCGTGAGAATAAGGAGAATCACATTTTCTTTACCGCTGTAAATCAGCAAAACGGGAACAGAAGCACTCTTATACGTTTTTCTTACAATAATCCTTACAACTCAAAACAAATCGTATATACTTCTGAGGCCGGCAACATACATTCACTTTATCCGGAGAATAGCGGGGACCTGTTTATTTCTTATCAAAAAAATACTGAAGAAACCTACGGTATTTATAGACTGGATCAACAGGGAATGGCAAAACCCATATATATTGACAGCGACTATCATTTTCTTGAGCCGGCATTCATCGAAGCCAAACCGTTCACACCAAGAAAATTACCTTCTGCTTTACGCGAAGCAAGGAATTTTGGCATCGTGGTTTTTGTGGAAACCCCGCAGGCCTTGATGGCATCCGGAAGCTTTGCAGGTGAAAAAATTCAGGTTGTTGGTTTAGATGGAATATTGGATGAGTTTCCGGTGATGAGTGACGGTTCATTTTATGTACGAATGGGAGCCAGAACTCCGGTTCGGTTTCAGCGGGTCAATAGTCAAAATGAAATTGTGGAAGGGCCAACGTCATGGCTCTGGCTTATGACGGGAGAACGAAGGGGATTCACCGGGTGGGATGAAAAACAGCTCACCGCTCCGGCCAACAGGGTTCCGGAAGCCATTAATCATCCCTACAGAGATGTGCCCGGCTTTGAAACCCCGGTACTCGGCATACAAGCTGATGAAAAGATGTTAAGTGAGGCAGGTCATGAAAATCAGTAATCGTTTAATTGTATTGCTTATACTCGGTTTGCTCATATTCCTGATGGGCTACAGGGGTTATCGTTGGTCACTTGACCACTATGAATATATGACAATCGGTGTAGTTACAGGTGATATCCTAAACAACAGGGAAGCAAAAATAGCAGCAGTAAAATGTTTGAGCTGTCATACATATACTCAAAAAGACGGCTTTTTACTCCAATTTGCCAAAAAGGACTATTCATCCCCCTACAACCTCGCTGTTTCTCCGGATAACCGGAAACTATTTGTTACAGGCCAGGAATCCGGAGTTGTGTATATCATTGACCTTACGAACAATCAGATCATTTCGAGAATATCGGTTGGTGATCTTCCGCACTCAGTGGCTGTATCCAGGGATGGAAGAAAGGCATATGTAACCAATCAATGGTCGAACAGTGTATCGGTGATTGATGTGGAAAACGGACTGGTTGAGAATACCATCGAAGCGGGTGGAGGCCCGTCGGGTCTTGTACTCGATCAAAATGAGGAGTTTTTATATGTAGCAAATACCTATACATCTGATATTTCTGTGATTGACCTGAATCGCGGAGTGGAATCTAAAAGATTACGGGCAGGAAATTATCCCACAGGAATAAAAATATCACCTGATGGCCGACATGTACTGGCTGTGAGTCAGCGATCTGTTTTGGTTGAATACCGTGAGCCGCCTAAAACTGAAATAACTGTGATCAATACGGGCACCCAGAGAGTTCAGCAGAGAAAGTATTTTGAAGAGGCCCACATCATGGAAAAAGTAGATTTTACACCCACCGGAGATCTGGCCTTTACAACACTTGTTCGCCCAAGAAATCTAGTGCCCGCCGTACAGGTAGAGAACGGCTGGATGATGACGTTTGCTCTCGGTGTGATCTCACTCGAAACCGGAAAGATGTACCAACTGCCACTGGATGAGCCAAATACATTTTATGCAGATCCTTACGATGTGCGTATCACCCCTGACGGAAAACAGGCTTTTATTTCCCATTCAGGAGGGGATTATATCAGTGTGGTGAATATTGACAATGTAAGGGAGGTAATGAGGCATATTGATGACGGTTTGATCCTAAATGCTGAAAATGACCTGACGTTAAGTGATGAATATATCACGAAAAGAATTGCCACCGGTTCTAATCCTAAAGGGATGGAAATCTCTCCCGATGGAAGCTATCTCTTTATCGCGGAACGGTTATCTGATCAAATTGCGGTATTGAATACCCGGACACTGGAGTACGAGAAAAGCATACACATGAAAGGTGCCGATCAGTATTCACTATTAAGGAAGGGTGAGCAGCTGTTTAACAATTCCGGTCGTACGTTTCAAAATCAGTATAGCTGCTATTCATGCCATCCCGATAATCATGAAGACGGTTTGACTTACGATATGGATTTTTATCCGGGAGAAGATTTGTCGAACGTGCAGACACTGCGTGAACTTGCCGGCACATCCCCATTCAAATGGAATGGAAATAATGTGAGCATTTACATGCAGTGCGGTATGAGGTTTTCTACATTTGTGACCCGCACCGAAGCTTTTTCTCCGGACGACTTGAATGCATTGGTTGGATATATCACCAGCCAGATTTCTCATCCTCCAAACCTGTATCGAAGTGAAACCGGAGAGCTGACCGAAGCACAAAGAAGAGGCAAGGAAATTTTTGAGCGTACACGAACAAACGATGGAAGAGTAATTGAGGTCAGAGACCAGTGCATTACGTGCCACCCGCCTCCAAATTTTACCGATAGGTTGAAGCATGATGTAGGAACGGCAACGGACAGAGACAACCACACCGAATTTCTTACGCCACACCTGAATAACATCTACGAATCGCCGCCTTATTTGCATGACGGACGTGCGAATACACTGGAAGAACTGTGGACAGTGTACAATGATGATGATCTGCATGGTGTGGCAAATGATATGACCAAAGACCAGCTAAATGATCTTATTGAGTATTTACTTTCAATAGGAAGTGCCAAATATTATAACTAATAATGCAATGAAATCTAAAATGAAAAAACCCGTATTTAGTTTTTCAATAGTTGCTGTTTTTCTCATAGTGATCTTTATGATTAGCAGCGGATTCTATAGTCAAACGGCAGAGGTGACCTCCGAAAGTATCGTAGCAGGTGAATTGATTATTGAAACACCCAGTGTTGAAGCAATTGAAAAGAATGCCGATACTGAAGTTCAGTCTGAAAATAAACCGATGCCAATCTATGGTGACTGGAGAGTATTTACCATGGCTGATGGATTACCGTCTAATAAAGTAAATGCAGTAAAAATAGATGCGGACCGGATATTAGTCGGAACTGACCGCGGGCTGGCAGTACTTGAAAACGGTGAGTGGAGTGTTTATACCCCGGAAGACGGCCTGGCACATCGAAACGTGATTTCCATAGATGTGAACGAAGATAACGGTGATGTGTGGATCGGAACCATGAATGGACTGAACCGGTGGTCGGCCGGAGTATTTGAACGCTTCGATCAATTCAACAGCGGGCTTGCCAACAATGTGGTTTATGATGTATCTGCTGGTCCCCGGTATACATGGATAGCGACAACTGCCGGTGCCAACCGGTACGATACGTACACCAATCAATGGAAAATATTTAATGAAGAAACGTCACCTATGCATGAGCCCTGGTGTTATGGAATCACAAGTGCAGGAAATAAAGCATGGATAGCTGCCTGGGGAGGAGGTGTTTTGGAATACAACAACGATACCGATGAATTCAGGGTTTATCGTGATCCTGACGGTCATTTTCAGATTTCTCTATTTCCCGATGACGGGCTTGTCCATGATATCACAACCGGGGTGGCTTTTGATAATGGAACTCTATGGGTCTCCACATATTTCGGTGCAGGCAGGTATAATGGACAACGCTGGTGGGGGTATCACGACCATGTTAGTGGGTTAACAAGTAATTTTATAAATGCTGTTAATGCAAAAAACTCAATCGCTTATTTTGCTACGGATAATGGATTAAATACGTTTGACGGCACAACATGGGTTACATACAACACAAATCATGATACAGGTAAAGGAATTACCACGATCACGCATGGTGATACGGAGAGGCAAATGGTTACCGATACGTCTATTTCTCACGGATTCATATGGAATATGGATGCACGGGATGATGTAATCTGGGTAGCTACCTCCATGGGTTTAAGCACTGCGAGAATCGTTGGGTATGTTGATGAAACGATCCTTTGAATAAAAAGTGAAAAGTGCTCCTAATTTATCCCGCGAAGCGAAAAGCTGGAGCGGAGCGAAAGTCCCGACACTGAAGTGTTGGATTAATTAGAAATACATTAAATAAAATTGTTATGAATGAAACGCTACAAATGTCACATGATATTTTAAAAATGACTGCAAACGAAAGGGAAGAAATGATAAAGCTGGGAATAATTTCTCAGGATGAAGAATATCAGGAATATCTATTACCTGTGATTCACGAAACCAGGCCTCCGATAGAAAAAAAAGCAGTTCAGGCGCCCTGTGTAATCAATGAAGCTTTTAATTATCAACGGCCGTCATCATTTTCAAGAGCTATCAGGCTTGATCTTGGCAGCTATACTGTTTTGCTGATCTCAGGTACGGCCAGTGTAAATGAAGATGGGAAAGCGGCACATATCGGCGATTTCAGGGCGCAATGCTGGAGAACATTTAGAAATATCAGCGAACTGCTTCAGGCTGAGGATATGTCGTGGCACGATGTGGTGCGTACATCCTGCTACCTGAGGGATATTGAACGGGATTACAAAGACTTTAATGAAATTCGTACACAATTTTATAATTGGTTAAAGTTAGATCCGCTTCCCGCAAGTACGGGAATTCAGGCCAGGCTTTGTTGGGAAACATTGCTTGTAGAAATTGAAGCAATCGCTATTTGTAAAAACAAATAAATCAGGTCAAATCCTATGCAAGTAAATAAACATCTCATCATGTTTGGTGTCATTTGTTTGTATGCCGGGTATTTTTCAGTACTGAATGCCCAGGCACCAACTCATGCCAATACCCCTATAGAGATATATCCTTTCAGCAATTTTCAGACTCCCCATTACATGTTTTTCGAAGAAAGACTTCCGTACCTGGGTGCTGCAAGGGAATATGACTACCCGACAGATGTTGAATCGGTGAAGATTGGTTTTATCGGCCCCCTGGAAGGTGGCGGGGTATATTATACCAAAAGCGGCCATGATATGCTCAAAGGTACTCAGATCGCCATTGATGAAGTCAACAAGGCCGGAGGTTATCGGGGCCTGCCTTTTGAATTAATCGCCAGGAATGACATTGGCCTTTGGGGCGCATCGGGGGATGAACTGGTAACGCTTTACGATATGGGTGCAGTAGCCGTAATTGGCTCCATCGACGGCAATAATTCACATGTCGCGATCAGGGTGGCGCTTAAATTGGAAATTCCAATGGTAAATACCGGCAGCACTGACCCCACTCTTACCGACACACGAATACCATGGGTGATCAGAACCAATCCGGATGACCGGCAGTTCAACTATGCACTGTTGAATGAAATTTATAATATAAGAGGCTATACACGTGTTGCAATCCTCAGGGCTAACAGCCGGTATGCCAGAGTTGGTACACGGGAATTTGTAGATGGTGCACGAAGGCTTGGCAATCCGGTAGTGATTCGCCAGGTATTTCTGCCGGGAGAAACAGATTTCGGGCAGTATCTTGAAAATATCCGTCTTGCCGATGCAGAGGCTGTTGTAATATGGGGAGAGGTGGATGAAATTGCACGAATTGTAAAACAAATGCGGGCACTGGGAATGGATCAGGCTGTATTCAGTTCCGAGAAAGTATTGACCGAAACCTTTCTTGAGCTGGCGGGAGAAGATGCTGAAGGTGTGGTGGGAGTTTTTCCATACAACCCCCATAGCGGGAAACCTGAACTTGAAGCCTTTGTTGAAAAGTACAAGGAGCGGTATGGAAATGCGCCCGGGCACCTTGCAGTTCTTGCATACGATGGCACACTCTTACTGCTAGATTCCATAAAGAAGGTTGGTTTAAATAAAGCACTAATTCGTGATGAGATTACATCTATTGAAGAGTACGATGGTATAACCGGACGAATTAACCTGGATGGTTCATGGAACAATGCAGGCCCGGTATGGCTTGCTGAATATCAAAACGGTGAGCTAAGGTTCTGGGAATATCAATGGAAACGCAGCGAAAATTGATAAGAAAGGAGCTGTTAAACTGTTGAATCGTTGAACTGTGGAACTGTTGAGCGTAAACCTGACAGCACCTACCGGATCTGTCAGAGTTGAAGCGGATTCAGGAGGAGAATTGTGGAACTGTTGAACTGTATTTCTGGAAAGGAGATTATACATGAAAAATACATTCCACAGTTCCACGTCGAAAGGTGTAACAAGCCCCGTGGGGATAAACGAGACGCTCCATCAGGTTTCACAGTTCCACGATTTCACACAAGGTGAGTTGTCACAAGCCCCGTGGGGATAAACGAGACGCTTGCGCCATCAGAATCTACTTATGTCTATCATTTCCTTTTCCGGCTCAGCACCATGGGCATACCTGCGGCACGAGCCGGGCTAGATCACACAAATCAACACAGCTAAAATCATGAATTATCTGATTGTCTATACAACCGCATATATTCAGTCAGTACTATCTGCAAATGAAGTTTATTTTAAAAAAATAACTTTTTTTTGTGGAAGGGCTTTTTTATTATAATGGTAACTGACTGTTAAGTTCTTATTAAAATGTAAGTGCTTACAGGAGTCCTTAATCAGAAACATAAAGTGATAACTATGAATGGTATAAAGCTACGGAAAAGTACTTTTTCCATCCTTCGTATGCTTCGCTCTTCTAATGCCGATAAACAAAACGCATCTATTGCAACTATGATCCTAAGATCATGTGTGATGTTCGCTCTTGTTTTCGGTTTTAGTTTTGGGGATTCATACGCCCAGGAAAGAGTTGAAGTAACAGGTACTGTTACAGACGCAAGTGACGGTTCCCCATTGCCGGGAGCCAGTATTATTGTCCAGGGTTCTGCTGACCTTACCGGAACAATGATTGGAACAACATCAGCAATAGACGGTACATTCACCCTCAGAGTTCCTCCGGAATTAAATGTTCTCGTTGTATCTTTTATCGGGTATATATCCCAGGAAGTTGAAATTGACGGCAGAACAAATATAAATATCGTAATGCAGCCCGATGTCCGAATGCTCGATGACATTGTTGTGATCGGTTACGGTGTTCAGGACAGGCGTGAAATCACCAGTGCGGTGGCCAGCGTCAGTGAAGACAGATTTGTAACAGGAAACATCAACGAAGCACAATCCCTTCTTCAGGGTAAAGTACCGGGACTCATTATTACACGACCTGGCGCTGATCCTGAGGCTGGTTTTAATATTCGTCTCAGGGGTTTATCAACCATCGGTGCGCAGAAAGAGCCTTTGGTAGTTGTAGACGGAATTATCGGCGCAAGTTTTGACTCTGTTGATCCTCGCGATATTGAACGCATCGAGGTACTCAGAGATGCATCCGCATCTGCTATTTACGGTACCCGTGGTGCCAGCGGTGTAATTCTCATTACAACCAAATCAGGCAGTGCCACCCCCGCAGGAGGTATTTCCGTAACATACAGCGGGCAGGTATCTTCATCCATTGTTGCTAACAGAATGGAAATGATGACGGCAGATGAATATCGTGCTATCCCTTCCCAAGTTCCGCATGCTACGATTAGTGACTTCGGAGCATCTACCGACTGGTGGAAAGAAATCACACAGGATGCATATAACCATACCCATAACCTCGCCATATCCGGTGGCACTGAAACAACGACATACCGGGTATCAGGCAGCTACAGGGAACTTCAGGGCATCCAAAAAGGCACAACCAGTGAACGTCTCAATACCCGTTTGAACATCACTCACCGTGCACTCGATAACAGGCTTACCCTTACCGGTATTCTTTCTATTACAGACAGAAGGGCTGATGTTGGCAATCCGTCGGTATTCCGTTATGCTACCACGCATAATCCGACTGCCCCGATTTTCAATCCCGACGGAAGCTACCGCGAGATTGACGGTTTCGACCGGTTTAATCCTATAGCCATTAATGAGCTTCAGACCATCGATACCGAATTCAACCGTTTAAACCTGAGCCTCAGGGGCGAATACGATTTCTCAGATTTTGTTCAAGGACTCTCAGGCGGATTATTTTACTCTCGTGAAAAATCTGATTCTTTCCGTGGTGAATACCGCTCCAAGCGGCTCGATTGGGGAGATGGAATGGGCCGAAATGGTTTGGCATTCAGAAGAAGTGACGAGAGCCGTAACCAGTTATTTGAAACCACATTCAACTATCGGCAAACATTTTCGAATATACGCCTTGAAAGTGTTGCCGGTTACTCTTACCAGGAGTTTGAAAACCAGGGACAGGGTGCTACTGCCGGAGATTTTCCATCTGATGCAACCCTCTATCATAACTTGTCACTGTCAGGTGACATAAATGAAGGGCGCGCAAGCATGTTCAGCTACAGAAATACGAATAAGCTGATCGCTGTCTTTGGACGAGCCAACTTCACCATTGATAACACCTATTTCCTGTCCGGTACATTCCGGCGTGAGGGTTCTACACGTTTCGGTGAAGGGAACAAATGGGGTAATTTCTTCGCGGCAAGTGTGGGCGCTGAATTAACCAACCTGATTGACATGCCTTTCGCGGATCAGTTAAAAATACGTGCAAGTTATGGTGAAACCGGCCAGGATGCTCCGTTCAGCGGTATTTCCAGGCTGAGATTCGGCACCCAGGGTAACTTCCTTGTAGACGGACAGTTTGTACCTGCATTGGCACCTCAAAGCAACCCAAATCCCGATCTTAAATGGGAAATCAAGCGTGAATGGAACGTTGGAGTTGATTTTGCATTCATGAATGACCGTTTATTCGGATCTCTTGATTACTACCAGAACACAACCAGTGACCTCTTGCTTGAATTTACCGTACCGGTTCCGCCAAACATTTTTCCGCAGCAGTGGGTAAATATTGGTGAGCTCTCAAACAAAGGTTTTGAAGCAGCGTTGAATTATATTGCAGTGAACCGGCCAGATTTCAGCTGGACTACCGGTATCACTTTCTCTACCTCAGAAACTGTCCTTGAATCCCTTTCAAGTGGTGACCTCCAGTTTGGTGAGCGCCAGTTGATTTCCAACGTGGGTTCACCCGGCTTGAACAACACTCCGATGATTCGGGTGCAGGAAGGCCGACCGATTGGAGAGCTTTGGGGCAAGAGATTTGCCGGAATAAGCTCGAATGGTGAATGGTTATTCTTTAACGCCGCAGGTGATGTTGTTCGTTCTGAGGATGCCACCGGAGCTGATGACCAGGTTATTGGTAACGGTATGCCGGACTTCCAGCTTGGCTTCGACAATACCATTACCTACAGAAACTGGAGTGTGAATATGTTCTGGAGAGGCGCATTTGGTCATGACCTCGCCAACTCATTCAATATATTCTACAAGAATCCAAATACCGCATTTGGATGGAATGTAACCAAAACAGCTCTTGAACTTTCAGAACTCAGGGAAGACCCGCAATTCTCAAGCTTCTATGTTGAGGATGCATCCTTTTTGAGACTTGAAAACCTTACAATTGGTTACACATTCGATCTGCCTTCTGCTTCATCACTCCGAAATCTTCGCTTTTATGTTGCAGGCAACAACCTGTGGACAATTACGAATTACACAGGCGTAGATCCAGAAGTACGATTTGAAGACGGCGGAAACCCATTGGCCCCGGGAATTGAACGACGGGATCAGTGGTTTACACAAACATCCTTTGTATTTGGTATTGATTTAGGATTTTAATGAATAACCATGAAGATTATGAAGATTAAAACAATGAAAAAGTTAACACTTGGGTTTCTGATTGTGTTCATGTACAGCACTGCCTGTACAGACCTAACAGAAACGTCACCCGATGCGTTGAACACTCTTGAAACAGAAGAAGAGTTTATCGCTGCTCTGGGTGAAGCTTACACAGTACTGGGCGGAATGTGGGGAGGCCATGGTGGTTTATGGTCCATTCATGAAGTATCATCGGATGAAGCGGTTGTTCCGCAAAGAGGAACCGACTGGTTCGATGGCGGTGTATGGCTGCAAGCACACAGGCACACCCTCCAGAATGACCATGGTCCTACTAATGGTGCGTGGAACCAGCTCTTCAGGGGCGTAAATGCTACAAGCCGGCTTATCAATCTCTTTGAGACACTTGTTGAAGATGGTTCGATTGATGCTGCCAGGGCCGGAGCGTTTATTGCCGAACTGAAGGTTCAGAGGGCATTCTACTATTTCTGGCTTCTGGATACTTTTGGCAACGTACCCATTATTGAAGACTTTGCCTCAGTAGAAGGCAACCCTGCCAATAATACCAATTTCCAGGCAGGCAGAAATGAAGTTTTCAATTTTGTGGAATCACAGATACTTGCGAGTATTGACCAGCTAAGTACGGATCCGCGCCGTTCTTATGGACGTATGCACAAAGATGCAGCCCACTTTCTGCTGGGTAAGCTATATCTGAATGCACAGGTTTATACCGGTACGCCACGATGGAATGATGCTGTTACACAGTTCAATACTGTAATTAACAGCGGCAATTTTGACCTGGAGGCGAACTACTTTGCACCGTTTGGTTCAAGCAACAGCGGGTCTACTGAAATCATATTTGCTATTCCTTATGATCCTGTATTTTTGGGTGGCTTTAACCTCCATCACATGACGCTTCACTATCAGCATCAGCAAACATTCAACTTCGAACAGCAGCCATGGAACGGTTATGCAACGCTTGCCGAGTTCTATAACTCTTTCGAAGAGAATGATGTGAGAAAAGGTGACGGTACCACAATCGGTTTATTGATTGGCCCACAATTCACATTGACTGGTGATCCTATAATTGATACAGACATTGGTCCCACACATCACCTGACCCTAAGGGCTGATATTCCTCAATTGGCCATGGTTGGTGAACTTGCAGGACCATCCAGGGAAGCGGGAGCCCGGTTTGCAAAATTTGAATATGCCATCGGATCTTCTCCGGATTTGAGCAACGATTTCCCGGTGTTCAGATATGGTGACGCATTGCTTTCAAAAGCTGAAGCTCTCTGGAGGCTTAATCCAGGAGATAATGAAGCCCTGATGCTTGTTAACCAAATCAGGCAGAGAGCAGGTGTGGATCCGTTCACATCGCTAACTGCACAAAATCTGCTTGCAGAGCGTGGGCGTGAGCTTTATCTCGAAATGTGGAGAC
>RECI01000288.1 GCA_007694095.1 Balneolaceae bacterium
TTATATCATACACTTTCAGTTAAAAGTAACCTGCCGGGGTGACAACATACTGTCATCCCGTCGTGCTAAAAAATCCCAGTCCAAAAAAGTGAGACCGCGCCTCTCTAATTCCGGATTTTATCATACAGTACCTATGAACCTTTAGATTCTCTGTGCAATCGTCGCATTTATTAGAAAAACCAGACCAACAAAAGCAATAGGCAGTAGTATTTCATTATACCACCCTGCTGGACGGCTTGATGAAGGGCAAAAGTGTAATATGAGCTCCGCTTATCCCGATCCCCCGGGAAGATTCAGAATTCTCAATTCTTGATGCAGCGAACAGAACGCCCCATCGCCCGGTAGTAGATCAGCATCCTGGCATCGATGGCAGTAACGAGCAGGTCTTTTGAAAAGCGAGAGCTAACTGTACTTGACCAATAGCTGCCCTGGGAACCAACATTACTGCCGAGCGAACCATTACTACTGCCTCGGCTTCCCCCAAGAGGCAGCTTCAGTGGCGAGGCAAACGCGCCGGCCGCATCATTACTAATCCAGCTCTCACGCTCAGCTTCCCACTCGGCTTCGGTAGGTAACCGATAGCCATTTGGGCATGGGTTATTGGTACCACCCACTCCCTGCCATAAATTATTGTTCCCCGGGCTGCGCCAATCATAAGGTTCATTTGGTGAAAGAATGAAATCTCCGTGGCCGGGTTGTTCAGAACTGCTAAGGGTGATCGCGGTAGCTGAAGTTCTGATTTGGTGCCCGTCAGCCGCTCTACCCCATTGGTAGAGATCGCCATATGCCTGTTCGTCGGTGCTGGAGGTTGCCACACGGCTGGCGCCCAGGTTACGATCCATCCAGGTTCTCCCTGTTGCAGGGTTGGTGACTTCCACTATTTCTGTAGCCGTATCAAAGGGCCAATCTCTATTATTATCATTATCATTTCCATTCTCAGATACCTTTGATTCTGTTCCGCAGGAAATGGTTACAATTAAAAAAAAGGACAAATTGAAGAATAGCTTTTTCATAACTCTCAATGTTAAGTTTATAGATCAGCTTCCTAATAATCCCCGAAACTAATCTTGTTTCCTTTATATATGTAGTATAATAAGACTACCCTAAATTTTCTATATCGACAGGATAGTTTGCTTAAAAAATCAATGTTGTACTCGGAGTAACAAGGGGCACGAGTTCTCCCCACCTCAATTTAATTGTATCTGTATTCTCATCTGTATAAACCGAACATCCGTATAACTCATCCTGACTGAAAATGATGTGATAAAACAACCCCTGATCTGATTCTCATTTTTTGTAAATTGAAGAAAAAGCACTCCCGCTCCGGGCGGAAGGGGATCTTTCGGCGGTGGGTATCAAGGCAGCAATCTATCCGGCTTTACTCTATGATTTCATCAAAAGGTTCACTCTTTTCAAACTCTGCAGCCCTGCTGATACTGTTTGGCGGACTGAACTCCATTTCTGAACCTGTAGAAACCTGGTGAATATTTCTTATGGATTTTGTTTATGATAATTTTGCCATCGTTCATATTCTGAACCAATACTGGCTCACATTTCTGCTTGTCATTTCCATGGTGCTCATTTCCCGTACCATCGTTGCAGGCACACGTTATTCATCCATTCTGATTATTGTGGTATTTGGCTTGTTGATGGGTTATATCATGGTGAATACAGGCCTGGCAACTCCGGGCCTGCCTCAGTTTCCTTTGATAGAACTCACAAGCAGGGTCACTGTTACAGCGTTAATGGCTTCATTTTTTGTGGGCGGCCAGGAAATCCGGAAAATTTTTTCAAATGAAAAAATCAGTCCGGAGGAAATGGTGGTCCCCTCTTCCAAGGAGCTGTTTTTGGGTACCAAAGCCACTCAGTTCATGTTTCTGATCCGGGGATTTTTTATTCTGACCGGTATTGAGGGTTTCCGAAGGCTTTTCATCGGGCATACTGCCGGTATACCGCTCGATCATTTTTACCCGTTAATCGGCTACATTGGGTTTGTTGCCTCCGTTATCCTGATTGATCATCGTGCAAAAATTACCAACAAGGCGGTATATATTCGCAAGGGAATTTTCGAAACGGCTGTCATTATCCTCATTTTATTTGCGGCTTTTCATATCGCTGTCTGGGTTCGTCCTGTGATTGCCCTTCCGGAAATTTTCTTTGCAATGATCCTATCGGTTGGGCTGGGTATGTTTATGGTACGATGGCAGTTTGGCCCTACCATCCGCTCGTTGTTATTTGCCGGAATACCCATTGTTCTTGCCGCTAACTTTATGGTTGGCGGTTCCCGCATCGCTGAGGCGTTTCAGCTTTCAGGGATGACGGCTGTTCTCTCTTTTGGCTTTTTTGGGCAGCTTTTATGGATGTTTGGCGGGCTCTCTGTTTTGATCTTGTTTGGATTTGCCAATCATATCCGAAACCTGGCGCCGGGCATGGCAGGGGCTCTTTCCCATTCCGGCCTCACAGGGGCCTGTACAGCAGGCGACCTGGGTAAGGAGGCTGCTATTCGGGCGCCCATCATGATCAATATCCCATTTATCGGGCATATCTTTGTGTTCTCAATCCTGGCAGCAAGTGTCACAGCCGGGCATCTGATCTTATCCTATACCCTGATCATTGTAACCGCAGGATTGGCATTAACCTGGTATGCCATGAAAATGATGCGGAGTGCTTTGGGGCGCGATCACCTGGAAATTCGCGGATTGATGGTCTTTTCACTGGGCTGGCAGCTGGTAGCTGTTTTTGGCGGATTATTACTTCTTAATATTTCAGGCATGGCACTTGCTGACTCCGTTATGGCGACCTCTTCAGCAATATCCCATTTTGGCCTGTTTGCCGCCATCCAGGAGGGTATGTTCGGGGCTGAAGCGGCAGGAATGATCGCTTTTGTATTTGCAATGCCATTCCTGGTGCATCCCCTGGTCTTTGGTGTTTTCGGTAAAGCCGCTGAAAACGAAGGAGTGATGCCGGCAAAAATTGTCTTTGGATTGACCCTGATTGGCCTGCTCGGCGTGATTTACGCTATGGTTTGGTAACCGCAAAGGGCGCTAAGGGCGCAAGGGGGTTTTTGGGGTCATGCGTTGCACAAAACAGCGAAAACCTGACAGTCGAAGATGCCGGCCCCCGGTACACCTACCGGATCTGCCCCGCAAGGGATCCCTGGGATCAGCGTTGAAGCAGGTGTTGTGTTAACCGCAAAGGGCGCGAAGAGCGCAAGGGGTTTTTGCACTTCTTCTTGGTTTGTGCATGTTATTGATGTTTTACATTTTAAATAGAAATATCAGTTATTTATAAGAACGTATTTTCTAATTTGGGTCATGCGTTGGACAAAACAAGTTTGGTAACCGCGAAGAGCGCTAGGTTTCATGACTTAAGTGTAATATAATTTATATTTTAAAGTCTATTTATAACATCATTTTAAATAAATTTCTTTATTAATATTGTAAATTATGATTTTTTTTGTTTCTCTACGGTGTATGTATAAGTAGTTCATAGCCAACGAAATACATAATCAATCCACTGAGTCCAATGAGCATTCAACCTGCATTCCCAAATCTGGCAGGCACGTTGTTCGCCTCCTTCGAAAAAAATACCGATTTCCGGATGTTGCTCCTTCGCCACTGTAAAAACGGCATGTATATAAGCGGGCTTCTGGGTATCGGGGTCACACTGCTGTATATATTTATTTACATTGTTTTTTTTAACCATTCGGTAAGCTGGTTATACGTGCCCGGCGAAAGTGAACGGGTTGTGCTTCTGGATAAAATCCTTATCATTTCACTTTCGGCAGTATGCATTTTTCTGTCGGGGCAGAGATGGACACTTGAAAGCTATCGTATTGCTTTTTTTATCTTTTGTATTGCCTGTGCGGCTGCAATTCTTGCTGACGATGTGATGAATCAAAATGTGGCATTTTCGAGCGGTTATCTCACGATTTTACTTCTCGTTGCCGTGAGCTGTATCCCGTATCAACCAATTCAGACATTCTTTCTTTGCCTGTTCACTATTTTACTCATGAATCCGGGTACATACTATCTTTCAGTATTTCTTGGGATGCCTGTTCAGGATATAGAAATCACGCAGATGGTTCACCTTTCAATTATCGGGTTCCTGCTTGTTGGCATCAGTGCTTTTTTGTATCACTCCCGGTATGTGATGTACGAAGCACGAAAAAAAGCAGATGAAATTTGGGATGATGATTCTGTACACAACGGCATCCTTACAGGCCACAATGTAACGCATCCTTCCAATTCCGGTAACGGAGCAGCCGGTATGAATCAATGGGTAAGTGATATTGAACTACCTTCGGTAGATGATATTTTACTTGGCAAAATAAAGGAAACCATTGAAAAACATATAGGGGATTCAAATTTTGGTGTGGAGTGGCTTGCACATGAAGTGGCCCTTAGCCCAAGGCAGTTGCAACGAAGGTTAAAATCGGCGGTTGGGTTGTCGGCTGGCAACCTTATTCGTATTATGCGACTGCAGAGAGCCACTCAGATGCTCCAGCAAAATGCAGGCAACATTTCTGAAATCGCCTATAAAGTGGGATTCAATGATCCTGTCTATTTTTCAAAAATTTTCAAAAAAATGTATGATGTAAACCCTTCGGAATATTCGAAAAACAAAATTGAAATTACACTGTAGTGACGTATCAAGGATGAAATATCGAATAGTCATCTAACGAGTTTTTCGAAAAATGTGCCATAGAAGATGATTGGGATGATCCCAAATTGACTCGTCAGCTTGCCCTTATGGGGATGACTTACCTGTTTTTTTATAGTAAAATGGCATTTTTGTCTCATCTGCATCAAGATAATTTTGACGTTAACTGGATCTGAGATCTTTCTTACATTCACTGTTAAACCAAATCAAGGATTTTATTATGAGTAACAGAATTATTTCTTTTTGGATAGTATTTAAAGTTGTTTCGATTTATGTACTGGTTTCCTGTACTTCAGTAGAAGACACCCCGATTACTGAATCCGGCACACTCCAGGAACGCCTGATAACTGCACAGCCGGGAGATGTGATCCTGATTGACGAAGGGACCCACAACTTTGACAGACAGCTTTCGCTGATGGATATTGCAAATGTAACGATTCGTGGCCAGGGTATGGACAAGACCATACTTTCGTTCAGCGAACAGGTGGAAGGGGCCGAGGGATTGTTTGTGAGGGCAAACGGTGTTACCATCGAAGGCCTCACAGTGGCCGACACCAAAGGGGATGGCATTAAAGTGCAGGATTCAGATGGAGTTACGATACGCAACGTGCGGGTTACATGGACAGGCGGACCTGCGTCAGAAAACGGGGCATATGGCCTTTACCCGGTCGGGTCAAAAAACATTCTGATTGAACATTGTGAGGTGAGTGGTGCTTCGGATGCGGGAATCTATGTTGGCCAGTCTGAAAATATCGTTGTTCGCAATAACCTTGTATTTGAGAATGTTGCCGGTGTTGAAATCGAAAATTCAATTGGTGCGGACGTTTACGAAAATGAGGTTGTCAATAATACAGGCGGAATTTTGGTATTTGACCTTCCTAACCTTACACTGAAAAACGGCCGGGATATCCGAATCTACAACAACATGGTTCTGGCAAACAATCATCCGAATTTTTCCCCGCCGGGAAATATTGTGGGTATGGTTCCCGCCGGAACCGGTGTGCTTGTCATGGCAACAGAGAATGTAGATGTCTTTGGAAATGAGATCAGCGATCATCATACGGTAAGTACGGCTGTGGTGAGCTATTTTATCACCGAACTTGCCTTTACAGATGAGGAATACGACCCGTTTGCATCGGGGGTTTTTATATTTAATAATCAGATCACAAGGGGAGAAGCCATGCCGGATATTAGTAAAACCATGGGGCAGTTGCTGGCCGGCCTGTTCGGTTCAGATATACCCGCTTTTATCCACGATGGAGTGATCAATCCGGCCCATTTAAGTGATGATGGCACAATTCCAATTGAGAAAGGGATCTGTTTTGCCGGCCATGGTGATGCTGTTGCAGCCAATATTAATGCGCCGTCAGGGTTTACAGATATCCGGACAGGAACTGATTTATACGATTGCCCGACGGAGTTTCTGGAACAACGAACTGAGTTTTAAAATCAGATATACAAAATGAAAAATCCAATTGTTGCAATATTTTTGATAATGCCGGTACTGGCTGTAGCATTTGGATGCGACATCACAGATAAACCGGTAAAGTTTACGCCTGATTCCGAGCCGTTTGCAAAGCTTTCGGATTACCGGTTTTTTAAAGGGAATATATCTGATTTAAAACCGAACAATAGAGTATTGCCGTATGACCTGAATACGTCTCTTTTTACCGATTATGCATGGAAAAAAAGATTTATCTGGATGCCTGAGGGTGTAACTGGCGTGTATAATGATACGGATGCTTTTGACCTGCCTGTCGGTACCGTGCTCATCAAAAACTTTTATTATCCCGATGATTTTGGGAATCCGGACGGGCCGCGCAGAATCCTGGAAACGAGGCTTTTGGTTCATACAAATAACGGTTGGCGCGGCCTTCCATACATTTGGAATGAAGAACAGAGCGAAGCTTTTCTCTCTCTTGCTGGTGGGGATACACAGGTACAATTTACCCGTGAAAACAGTGAACTCTTACAAACGCGTTACCTTATTCCCAACGCAAACCAGTGCAGAAGCTGCCACCTGGAAGATGGCAAAATGGTCCCGATTGGCCCCGCAGCGCGCCACCTGAATAAAGACTTTTTGTATAACGACGGGCTGCAAAACCAATTGATCCGCTGGGAACAGGAAGGGTACCTGACTGGCATTCCCAATCCGGCAGATGCGCCGATGCTCCCCGATGCCCGCGATAAAGATTCAGCTCCTATCGATATCAGGGCACGCGCTTACCTGGATATCAATTGCGCACATTGCCATAATCCGTCAGGGCCGGGAAGAACATCAGGCCTGTATCTTCGTGCTGATGTTGACAATCCCACCGCCATTGGGATCATGAAACCACCAGTGGCCGCAGGCAGAGGATCAGGCGGCAAATCGTTTTCCATTGTTCCCGGGCATCCGGATGATTCCATTCTCCTCTATCGGATGGAATCTGCCGAACCCGGCATCATGATGCCGGAAATCGGGCGGACGATTGTCGACAGGGAGGCGGTGGAACTGATAAGGGAGTGGATTGAGGGGATGTAAACGTGTTGAGATGTTGAACTGTGGGACTGTTGAACTGTATTTCTTTATTTATAATTTTATTGCACAGTACTATAGTTCCACAGTTCAACAAACTACAAAAGCCTATACATTTCCAGAACCGATTGGTCGGCTGATCGCCAAACATTGTCACAAATATGATCTTTTACGGCCGCCAGGTGGCCCACCATGCTCCCATATTATTGGGTGTCATGAGTATCGGTTCACCTCCCTCTGCTAAGACGAGATACAGGCCGGTTGAATATTTTATTGGATTGCCAAACTCAAATAGACCATACCTTGTACTGCCGTATATGAGATAACGTCCATCAGGTGACCAGGCCGGATTCCGGCCTTCCAGGTTGGCGGGGCTTCTTAAACCAGAGCCGTCTGAGTTTATAATCCAGATTTTATGTGCATCATCGCCAGGCATGAAAGCACTAAATGCAATTGAGTTGCCATCAGGTGAATAACTTGGATTATAGAACAATCCTGTTTCATCAGTTTCAACTTCTTTTTCGAATATAATACTATAAGAACCATCTGCAGTATTTACATTCCATAATGCACTGTATCCCCGCCGGTTAGTTACAGAAACCACCAGATTTTTACCATCGGGCGACCATGATGGGTTGCTTCGTACAAAAAAGCGATTATTACGGGGATTATCTTTGTCTTTAAAAGCAGAGATAAATGGCTTGTGATCAATCCATAACTCATTCAGGTTATCATCACTGATATCAAGGTATGTATGAATTCTTGTATTTACCTGATATGCGATCCGGCCATCGTGAAACCAGGCTGGCGGGCCGATTTCTATAGGCTCCATTCCTGCGCTGTATAAAAGTTCAGTATTGCCATCAACATCAACACTTATGATTCTTTCTTCACCTGATTCGATTCTGTTTAAAAATGTGAGCTGATCCGGTTCATGTGTCCAGGCCAGGAAGTCAACATTGGTAAACATGTAATCAAAAAAACCAAACAGATTTTCAATATTCCGGTTGCCATCTCTTCCTCCATAAATCAATCATGATTTTGTTGCCGATTTATAGCCTTAAGCTAAGGGATGATATTTGAGATGAATGAGACATTCACCTGATACAAATCCGACACTTCTTTTTGTCTCATATTAACATAAATGGAGGTTCAGCAGCGGGTAATCTATGTCCCGATTGTACCCAAATCTTGTCCCGATTATCCTAATTCCGGTTGAGTATGTTTCTTCAGCATGAAAAGCAGGAGGATCAAAATGATTACATATACCATTATAATATGCATTGTGTTTGCTCCAATACCGGCAACAGGTTTTGAAGCAAGCATTGTAAAGGAATCCATTGTTTCACAAACTGAAACAGATTCGCTCAGGCGGAAACCTGTCAATTTTTTAGTGCTCCCCATTATTTTTAAATCGCCCGATACAGGTTGGGCTTTTGGTGCGCTTCCGCAGGCAGTTTACCGGACGGGTTCTTCACAACATCCCTCGTCAGTTCGGGTCGACGCCTATTATACACAGAAAAACCAATATCATTTTCTGCTGAGAAGCACCAACTGGTTTCATGGCGACCGGACAAACGTTGACGGTAAACTATCACTGAAAAAGTGGCCTACCTTTTATTATGGCATCGGCAATGATACCCCGGCTTCACTTAAGGAAAGTTTTACAGAAAATCTGTTGGAAGGCTCCCTGCAAGGCATCCGCCGGATCGGTAAAAACTGGTATGCCGGGGCAAATTACTCCATGCGTTACGGTGAAATTCGTGAATTGAACGGAGAGGGGCTGGTGTCTCAGAATTTTCCAGGCGGGAGCAATGAAATTTTTACATCAGGGCTGGCTGCCATTTTTAGGTTCGATACGCGCGACCACCACTTTTTTCCAACCAGGGGCTTTTTTCATAATGTTGAGGTCTATACCGCTTTAAAAGCACTGGCCAGTGATTACGCTTTTACAACCATTACTGCAGACCTTCGCATGTATGTACCTCTTCACCCTTCGCACAGCATGGCTGTCCAGGTTTTTAGTGTTACGGGTACAGGAGATATGCCGTTTCGGCAGCTTCCTTCGGTCGGGTCTGTACTGCGGGGGTACTCCAATGTAAGGCATATTGACAAAAACCTTGCATTGCTCCAGGCAGAGTACAGGTTTGTACCTGTTATGTGGAGGGTTGGCTTTGTTGTTTTTGCTGGTGCGGGTGATGTGTTTAACCATCCCGGTGATATTGAGTTGAATAAGCTCAAATACAATGGAGGATTGGGGATCCGGTATCAGTTCTCTCGTGAAGAGAAAATCAATATCCGCGCCGACTATGGCGTCGGCCGCAAGACCGCAGGAGACTATATTGATTTAGGGGAGGCATTTTAACAGGTGGATATAAAAAAAAATTCGGTCATTCGGTCTATCGGTTCTTCGGTTTATCGCAAATCATTTAGGTGTTTTTATCGGTTCATTCGTGATTACCGATAACTGGGTCCATTTTCCCCTAAAACCTGAAACAGAGAATTATTCATAACAGAGCTTTAATACTTCTATGAAGCCCGGAATTACAATCAAACTAAAACTATAATCACAATATAATTATGAAAACAATAGTGTTCTTATACATAGTTTCGGCAGTATTCATTGTTAAAACTGCAACAGTAAATGCACAACCGTCGGGCATTAAACCTGGAGACCGGGTCCGTGTATTGGCTCCAACCACTTCTGAAAAGCCGTTGATTGGGAATATAACTTCTATTTCTTCCGATGATATATTTGTGCTCAGAAATGACGGATACTTTTACTTCCCATTAACGTCAATAGAACGGCTGGATGTAAGTCTGTACAGCAGAAAACGACCGTTAAGAGGCTTGGCAATTGGCGCGTTAACACTTGGCACTTTCGCAGGTGCAGGTTGGGCTGTAACATATCGAGAATGCACTCCCAGAAAGATGTTTGATTGTTTTATGCATCCTTCAAATCGCGGGCAGGCTTTCTTGATGGGAGGAATTAGCGGCGGAATGATTGGTGGATTTCTGGGATTAATTATTGGCTCTACTATAAATTTCGACAAATGGCAGCGGGTTTCATTAGGAGTAAACCAGCCGGAGAGTCATGCCTATCTGAAACCACAGCCGGGGTTTAAATTTGAATACCGGTTCAGGTAGCAGTTTCAGACATTTACCCCTTCGCCGAGGCCCCGCCGTCTACCGTTAGCACGGAACCGGTGATCCATGAAGAATCATCACAGGCCA